>CAZHLB010000237.1:1981-9106 GCA_964533005.1 uncultured Saprospiraceae bacterium | reverse complement strand
TCAGGATGGACGATGTCTGGGACATCGTCCATCCTGAAATCTGCCATTCCATCAACAATCATGTAATCATGTAATCATCAATCATTTAATCAGTAAAAAGGGGTGATAATCAATTACCAGAAAGAAAGCGTATGGCACGAAAAAAAGGAAAGCCACCCGGCGTCCTGCCAGGCGAAAAAGCCTTTTTTCAGTGTGCGATTGGCAGCGGAAAGGCGCTGCTTTGTGCAGTATTCCAACAGTACCAGTGGGGAACTTTCAGATGGGGAAGCGTCAGTAAATGGCTGGATGGTTGAATGGCTATTGTAACAGCCATTTAGCCATGTAACCATTTAGCCATTCTCGCCTTGGGGCAGGGAAAATCATTGGCTTCGCAGCACGGGTTTCACCGGGCTTTGACAGGCAAGAGGTTCGACTTGTGAAAGGGAAAGAAAATCGTGCGAAGTAGAAAAATGAGAAAGGCTGGTTGCGTGTAAATCGGTTTTGAAATCATGGCTATGTCCATTAAGGATTAAGAAATCGGTTTGAAAAAACGTGAAGCAAAGGTAAACGGGGAGGGGACTTATCGCAATGGTTCTGCTTTTTTTTTAATGCCAGATAGGTGATTGGTGAATAGTGATTGGTGATTGGGCAGCCCAATCACCAATCACTATTCACCAAAGCAGCTTTTGTAATTTCGTTACAATGCGCCAGTTTTGCGTCCAAGCAGTAGGGACTTAGAAATTCAAACAGACGCAACTGAACCTGCAATGGACAATACTACCGAGCCGACTGCCGACCTTTCCCCGCAACCGCTTTTGCTGGAAAATCCAAAGCCTTTTCCAAAGCTTTCCCTCCCGCTCCCCAGGTGGGTGAAGAAGCGCTGGGCTTTCGCCAGACGTAATCCGGTCACCGCATTTTTCCTGGTTTTTCTTTTCTACCCGCTCGCTGCGGCGGTCATTTCAGCCCTGGTTTTTGTGGGTTTGCTTTACGCCGGGGCGTTTGGCAAGCTGCCCGCTGCCGCTGATTTGCAGCGCATTCACCATCCGATTGCCTCCGAAGTTTATTCCGCCGACGGCGTTTTGCTCGGCAGGTATTACGTCGAAAACCGCCTGCCCGCCAACCTCGACGAAGTGCCCCGGCATGTTATCGAAGCCTTGTTAGCCGCCGAAGACAGCCGGTTTTACGAGCACGACGGCGTCGATTACCGGGCTTGGGCGAGGGTCGTTTGGCGCACGATTATCCTGCGGCAAAAAACCTCCGGCGGCGGCAGCACCCTCAGTCAGCAATTGGCGAAAAACTTGTTCCCCCGCCAAAAATTTTGGCTGCTGGAAACGCCGGTGAACAAGGCGAAGGAAATCGTCATCGCCCGGCGGCTGGAAAGGGTTTTCAACAAGGAGCGACTGCTGGCTCTGTACCTGAACACCATGCCTTTCAGCGACAATGTTTTCGGCATCAAAGCAGCGGCGCAGCGATTTTTCAACTGCTCGCCCGACAGCCTGACCGTCGAGCAAGGGGCATTGCTCATCGGCACTTTGAAGGCAACCACTGCCTACCATCCCATCAAAAAACCGGAACGAGCGACCCGCCGCCGCAACCAGGTTTTGGCTCGGATGGTCAGGTTCGGCTTCTTGCCTCGGGAGCAATTCGATTCGCTGAAAAACCTGCCGCTGGCGCTGAAATACACTGTGACCAGCTATCACGGCGGCATCGGAACTTACTTCCGGGAGCATCTGCGGCTGGAATTGGAAGAAAAACTGAAAACCCTGCGCAAGCCCGACGGCAGCGCCTTCAACTTGTACACCGACGGGCTGAAAATTCACACGACCCTGGATTCCCGGATGCAAAGTTTTGCGGAAGCAGCCGTCGCCGAAGAAATGGCGAGGATTCAGCAAGCCTACCTCCACCATTTCAGGCATCACAAAGACGCCTTGCCATTTGGTTCCGGCTCGATGGTGAGCCAGGCGGTGAAATCCAGCGAGCGCCACCGCCGGCTGAAAGATGCCGGGCTGACCCAGGCGCAGATTGACGCACAATTTGCGACCCCGGTGCGCATGAAAATTTTCACCTGGGAAAATGGCGGCAGCGAAAAAGACACCCTGCTTTCGCCGCTTGATTCAGTCAAATATTACCTCTCGTTGCTCAACACGGGCTTCCTGGCTGCCGAGCCAAAAACGGGAAAAATCCTGTCCTGGGTGGGCGGCATCAATTTCAAATACCTCAAGTTCGACCACGTCAAATCGAGGCGGCAGGTGGGCAGCGCCTTCAAGCCGGTGGTTTATGCGAAGGCGTTGCAGGAAGGCGTTTCGCCTTGCAAATCCTTTCGCAACGAGCACGTGGTTTACGAGGAAATGGGCAACTGGGCGCCCCGCAACCTCGACGACAAGTACGGCGGCTGGTACAACATGAAAAAGGCGCTGCAAAAATCGGTCAACGTCATTGCTGTGCAGGTGATTTTGAAAGTCGGCGTGGACTCGGTGCGCCAGCTTGCGCAACGAATGGGCGTCACTTCGCCCATGCCTCGTGAAGCTGGCATCGCCCTCGGCGGCATGGATTTGTCGCTCTACGAAATGGTCAACGTGTTCTCCACCTTCGCCAACGAAGGTCTCAAACCTGAGTTGCACTGCATCTCCCGCATCGAAACGATGGATGGTAAAATCCTGAAAGAATTTGCGCCGCCTGCCCCCGCCTCTTTTCACCGGGCCATCTCGAAAGCGCACGCCGAAATGCTGACCCACATGCTTGAAAAAGTGGTTGACCACGGCGGAACCGCCTCCCGACTACGCCACCTGACCGATTTCGAAGCCCCCGTCGCCGGGAAAACCGGCACCTCCAACGACAACCGGGACGGCTGGTTCCTTGGCTTCACGCCTGACGTAGCGGTGGGCGCATGGGTCGGCGGCGATAACCAGTGGGTGCGTTTTCACGACACCAGCCTGGGGCAGGGCAGCGCCACCGCCATGCCGATTTGCGCCAAATTTTTAAACCGGGTCTATGCCGACCGGCGCTTCCGGGAATGGGACGAGCATGAATTTCCAGAAATGGACAGCCTGACGGAGGCGACTTTGAAGTGCTACAAAAAGGTGGAGATGGATTCTTCGGCGGCAGTGGATGTGGCGGTGGATTCATCAGCGGCACAACTGCTGAAAGTGAAGGCGGACGAGGGTTTTTAACCTCTTGCTATTTTACCGGCTCGCCATCCAGCGCCTCCGTAATGAGCGCCACCGATTGCACCTGGTTTTGCAAAAAAACCGGCGCAAAACGGGTGGTGAACCAATAGTCTTTTCCTTTTTCCCGGTTCCGGTGAACGAGCGAGGTTATGCCGTTTCCATCTTTCACTTTCGACAAAGCTTCCTGGAACATTGGGCGGTTTTCCGGCAGCAAAAACTTCAAAAGGGGCTTGCCTACTTTCCAGCCGGGGCAGCCGTCGAGGTGAAAATTGTACGACAGGACGATGCCTTGCCCGTCCACCAGGGCAATCTGGTTGTACGAATGCTCGAACAGGGTCTTGAATTTCTGCTCGCTTTCCTCCATTTCAACCACTCCCATCAAAAGTTTATTGATGTTGACAAAAGTGACGACCGCGCCGTTGATGACATTCTCCTCGGTGTAGTAAGGCAAAATGCGCATGAGGTAGCGGTTGCCCTCGTTGTCGGTCACCCGGCGCTCGATGATGCTCAGGTCTTTCAGCACTTTTTGGATGTCTTCGTAAATATTCGTGCCGTTGAAAGCATTGGTAAAGTGGGTGATTGGACGCCCCACGTCGCTGTCTAACAAGTGAAATTGCTCCTGCAAAGCGGGTGTGCATTTGCGGATGCGCAGCCCCATGTCGAGGAAAATAGTCCCGATTTCCGTGCTTTTCAGCAGGTTGTTGGTGTCGTTGTGAACCTCCGTCAGCTCGTCAATTTTGCTTTGCAGTTCGGAGTTGACGGTGTAAAGTTCTTCGTTGAGGGATTGCAGCTCCTCGTTGGTGCTTTGCAATTCTTCGTTGGCGGCTAACAGCTCTTCGTTGCTGCTTTGCAATTCCTCGTTGGTGGTTTCGAGTTGCTCGATGAGGCTTTGTTTTTCCAGCCGCACTTTTTGAAGCTCCAGTTCGAGGGTCACGAGTCGCTCGTCTTTGTATTTGTCTAACGAGATTTCTTCCGGCGTTTGACTGCTGCGGTCGGGCTTGTTTTCGCCGGTGATTCGAAACTCGATGAGGAAAATATTGACCCCGTTCAACTCCTTGGGCGAGCATTTTTCAAAGAGCAAATCCAGCCGGAAATTCTTGTCCCGCTTGCGGAAAGGGATGTTTTTGTAAATCATCGGCTTGCCGGTTTTTTCCACTTTGCGGATGCCGTTGCGAAAGATGAGGTCGTCGTTTTCGCCAATCACCTCCGGCAGCATCATTTTGGTCACCCGGGGAAACTGGAGCAACTCGTCGAAGTCGCCGTTGAGGTGCAGGATTTCCAGATTTTCGTTCACAAACACGGCTCTGGGCGCATAACGTTGCGCCAGGATGGTGGTGAAAATAAGCTCCAATCCCCGGTGGAGTTGCCCGGCAAATGGCGCATTGTGTTGCTCTCCATCCGCAGCGTAAGCCCTTTCCCGGAAATATTGGCGGTTGCCCGTGATGTGTCCCAGCTTGGTGGGCGAGACGTTTTTGTAAATCTTCCACTTGGAGTCCACCAGTTCAAAAGCCTTTTTCGAAGCACCCACCGTTTCGCTGGGACCCAGGAACAAATAGCCGTTGAAATTGAGGGCGAACTGGAAATTGCGAAACAGGTTCTGCTGCATTTGCGGGTTGAGGTAAATCGGCATGTTGCGGCAGGAAATCAAGTCCATGTGGATGAAAGGCGGGTCTTGCAAAGCGTCGTGGGCGGCGAAAACGACCCGCTCACGCAGGGTTTTTTGCACCTGGTAGCTGTTGTTTCGCTGCTGAAAATACCTGTCTAACAGGTGTGGCTCCACGTCGGCAGCGATGTTTTCGGGATAAATGGCTTCGGCAGCAAAATTGATGGCTTCCTTGTCCACGTCGGTGGCGAAGATTTTGAAAGAGCGGCGCTGGCGCATCTCCTCCAAACATTCGGAAAGTGCGATGGCGATGGAGTAAGCCTCCTCGCCCGTGGAGCAGCCGGGAATCCAGACCCGGATGTCTTTTTGCGGCTCCTTGCTCGTGATGATTTCCCGCAGGACGTTCTTTTTGAGCGACTCGAAGGCGTCCCTGTCCCGGAAAAAGCGGGTGACGCCGATGAGAAATTCCTTGAACAGGCTATGGCATTCCTGCTCGTTTTCCAGCAATAATTGAGAGTAGCTTTCCAGGTCGGCGCCGCCGATGAGGTGCATTCGTTTTTCGACCCGGCGAATGAGCGTGCCCGTGCGGTATTCGTTGAAATCTACCCCGGTGACCTCCGCCACCCGATTCAGGATTTTGGAAAGGAAGTCGCTGTTCTGGCGGTCGGTGAGGGGGAGCGGCTTATCCGAAGCGCCGTTTTTTTTGGAGACGATGCGCACCAATTCTTTCGCCAGGGCGAAAGGCGGCAGCACCAAATCCGCCACGCCAAGCGAAATGACGGACAAGGGCATGCTGTCGAATTCCGTCGTTTCGGGGTCTTGCACCAGCACCAAGCCGCCTGCTTCTTTGATGGTTCGCACGCCACGAGAGCCGTCCGCACTTGCGCCGGAAAGGACGATGCCGACTGCTTTTTCGCCCTGGTCAACGCCGAGGGAATGGAAAAACAAGTCCACCGGCAGGTTGACGGTGTGCGAAGGTTTGCGCTCCACCCGCTTGACGATGCCTTGCTCGATGATGAGATTGGCTTCGGACGGGATGAGGTAAATATGATTGGCTTCCAGCTTGACGTCGTCTTTGACGACATCAACCGGCAAGTGAGCGTGCTTGGGCAGCAACTCCGACATGAGGCTTTTGAAATCGGGCGACAAATGCTGCACGACGACGAAAGCCAGCCCGGTGTCGGGCGGGATATTTTCAAAAAACTCGTTGATGGCTTCCAGCCCTTTGGCGGAAGCGCCGATGCCTACTATGCGGATTGGTGAGTTCATTTTTTGAATCGAAAAGGTAGGTTGTACCGGGGTGAATAGTAGGTGTGAAGGTAGTTACCTGGCAGGAAATCGGGCAGGGTAAGTTGAAACGATTGAAAGACCCCACACTTTGGCAACTTGTGAGATGCTTCGCTAAATTTGTTGGCACTAAAAAAGAAATGCCATGCTAAGTAATCAGCCAATATTGAACATCACTTTTTTCTTTCAACACATAGTCACATAGTACACATAGTTTTTTGATTATCAACTCTATGTGGTCTATGTGACTATGTGTTGAAAGAGAAAAAAGTGATGTTTAATTCAACCCAACTACTTACTTGAAAAGTACATCGAAATAAATCCCCAGGTCATGCTGGGGAAGCCTGTCATCAAAGGCACTCGCATCACGGTTGAGTTAATTTTGGAAAAACTCGCCGTTGAGGAAAGCATCGAGGATATTTTGGAAGAACATCCCAGGCTAAAACGGGAGCACATATTTGCGGCATTAGCCTTTCAAGCCCACCCTTCTCTTGCTTTCAGCCCCTCGATTTGCGCCAAATGATTGTTCCCGTGATGCGCATAAACGCCCGCCATTTCTTCCACTGCAAAAATTTTCTGGCTCTCCGGATGAAAAAAAGTCCGTTTCCATTGCTCCTCGCTCAGTGATTTCAGCAAAAAAGCCCACCGGGCATGCAAGCCTCGCAGCACATCCAGCGAAACGCCGATTGGCATCCTTGCATCGGGAAGTTTGACCCAGTCGTCCTGTTCGTAAGGTTTGATGGTTGGATTGTCTTCCGTCAGCGCCAGGTGAATGCGCACGAAGGCATTGATATGGCTATCTGCGAGGTGATGAACGAGTTGGCGAACCGTCCAGCCGCCGGGTCGGTAGGGCGTGTCGAGTTGCTCGTCCGACCAGCCGGTGAGGGTGGCTTCGAGGCGGGCGGGCAGGCTTTCGATGTCTGCAATCGAAGTTTCGAAATAGCTTTTTGTGAAAACGTCGGGCTTGACGTAGCGACCGATGGGAAATTGAAGATGCTCCATTGATTGATGATTAATGGTAACTGCTTAGCACGTCTGGCTCCCTTTGTCGTTTTTGTCATCCTCGCAAAGGAACTACGAAGTCTGGCT
>CAZHLB010000237.1:0-1971 GCA_964533005.1 uncultured Saprospiraceae bacterium | reverse complement strand
ATTCGCCTTCGGCGAATGACAAAAGCGGCTTGGACGAGTTGGGCGAAACAGTTGCGAAGAGTGATGATTGAGGCTGGAAAGTTGCAACTTTCCAGCCTCAATCAATCAACCATGAAACTTGTTTTGGTCATCTTTTTAGCGTTGCTCGCCGCCTGGCTGCTGGCATTTTGCGGCGGCGGCGCAAAATCTTCCGCAGAAAAAAGCCCTTTCAAAAACGTGCGGGACAGCGTCGGCTACGTCGGCATGGCGGCTTGCAAAACCTGCCACGCCAACGTGCATGAGACCTTCATTCACACCGGCATGGGTCGCTCCTTCGACCTCGCCACGCCGCAAAAATCGGCGGCGACCTACGGCAGCCATGCAGTGGTTTTCGACACGCTGCGCAATTTTTACTACCACCCATTTTTCAGAGATTCAACGCTTTACGTGCTCGAATACCGCCTCGAAAATGGTGACACCGTGCATCGCCGTCTCGAAAAAATCAGCTACGTCATCGGCTCCGGGCAGCACACGAACTCGCACATTATTGACGTGAACGGCTACATTTTTCAAGCGCCCGTTACTTTTTACACGCAGGAAAAACGGTGGGATTTAGCGCCTGGCTTTCGGGGCGACAATATCCGTTTCGACCGATGGTTAGGCGCTGAGTGCCTGACTTGCCACAACCACTACCCGGCGCTCGTTCCCGGTTCTTCGCACAAATATTCCACCATGCCGAGGGGTATCGAATGCGAGCGTTGCCATGGGCCCGGCAAGCTGCACGTGGAAGAAATGGAGAAGGGAAATGTCGTGGACATCGCCACGCAGACCGATTTCACCATCGTCAATCCACGCAAGCTGCCCCGTGATTTGCAGATGGATTTGTGCCAACGCTGCCACCTGCAAGGCATCGCCGTGCTCGAAGACGGCAAGACTTTTTACGACTTCAAGCCCGGCATGAGGCTCGCCGAGGTGATGAATGTGTTCCTGCCTCGCTACGCCGAGTCGGACGAGCGGTTTATCATGGCTTCGCAGGCGGACAGGTTGCGCCTGAGCGAGTGTTTCAAAAAATCGTCAGACCTGAGTTGCATCACCTGCCATCAGCCGCACCGCAGCGTCGAAGCGACTCCGGTGAAGCAGTACAACGATGCCTGTTTGGGCTGCCATTCGCCCGAAAAAAAGCAAGTCGCCTGCACCGCTCCCGCTACCGAAAGGGCTTCGCAATCAGACAATTGCGTTCATTGCCACATGACACGTTCCGGCAGCATTGACATCCCGCACGTGCGCATCACCGACCACTGGATTGGAAGTAAAAAGGAAAAAGTCAAAAGTCAAAAGGAGGGGACGTTGGGCGGGTTTTTGGGCTTGGAAATTTTGACAAAAGACAACCCGACGCCGCTCGACATGGCGAAGGGATACCTCGCTGCCTACGAAAAATACATCGGTTCGTCTGCGCTGCTGGACAGCGTCGGGCTATTTTTAGAGAAGTCGAAAGCTGCGCCGGAAAAGAAGTTGCCGCTTGTAATTCACTACCATTATTTGCGAAACGACTTTGACGCCATCTTCAAAAATCTGCCCGCCGGAAAAGCGCCGGATGCCTGGACAGCCTACCGCATTGGCGAGGCTTTTTTGCAAAAAGGAGACTACCGTCAGGCGCTCGACTGGTTCGGGCAGGCGGCAGCGGAGTTGCCGTATCACCTTGAATTTCAAGAGAAAAAGGGCATGGCGGAAATCGCTTTGAAGCGCATCGAAGCAGGAAAAAAGACGCTGGAATGGGTGCTGGCAGAGAACCCGAAACGCCCGGTTGCCTTGTGCAATTTGGGTTTTGCCTACGCCCTTTCGGGCGACCTGGAGCGGGCGGAACAGCTTTACAATCAAGCCCTTGCGCTCGACCCGGACTACGAGCAGGCGCTGGTGAACAAGGCGGCTTTGCTGATTTATTGGAAACGAAATGGGGAGGCGAGGCGGTTGCTGGAGCGGGTTTTGAAGATT
>CAZHLB010000236.1:6980-9107 GCA_964533005.1 uncultured Saprospiraceae bacterium | reverse complement strand
TCAGCCCGAAAGGAACATGAGCCTCATTTTTTCTCCATCCCCAATTATTCCTACTTTCTATTTTCAACAAAAATTTTTAAATGAATGAATTTCAAAGCATCGGTTTTCCTTGGAAAAGGTTTTCGATGTGCTTCCTTTTTGGTTTTCCATTCATTTTATCTGGATGGGGACAAAACAACCTTGTCGTCACCGGTACGGTATCCATCGACACGGCGACTTACGACAACGTGGAAGTGCAAAACGGCGGGGTGCTGGTGGTGGATGGTATTTTGACGGTAAACCAAAACATGACGGTGGACAGCGGGGGATTGGTGACGCATTCCTCCCGATTCGAGGGAGGATTGGAACTGATGGTCACAGATACACTTGAAGTGTCGGCAGGTGGGTCAATCAATGTGAATTCAATGGGACTTAAAGGCGGCTTCAACGGCTCCCTTTTCAGCCCCAGAGGTGAGGCTTACGATGACAATGGGCAAATCGTCGCCGGGTCTCAACATGGCGATAATGTCAATAACCCTGGATGGGGAGGAGCAGGAGCTTCTTATGGAGGCACCGGCGCTTTTGGAAGAATAGGGACAAGTTTTCCTGATATTTTTTCCAACCCGGCTTATGGCACTTTGGAAGACCCAAACCGACTGGGCGCAGGCGGAGGAGGAACGCCTTGCGGTTCATGCGATAAATATGGAGGAAGCGGAGGCGGACTCCTTAAAATCAATGCATCTTTTTTAGTGGCAGATGGCATCATCAGCGCCAATGGCGAGACTTCGCCGGGAGGCTCAGGCGCAGGTGGCGGCATTAAAATAACGGCTGACTCAATTACCGGAACCGGTGTCATCCAAGCCAAAGGCGGTGATAATTTCACCTCTTCTTTTTATCCGTCCGGGGCAGGCGGCGGCGGCAGAATTGCCATTTATTATTCAAGCCTGAATCTCCCGGCAAGCAATATCACCTGCGAAGGCGGAACCAACAATTATGCGCACCTGCGAGCAAGTGCGGGCACCCTTTATCTCAAACAAAGCAGCCAGTCGAATGGCATCGTCATCATCAACAACTACGCTACTGTCAGCGAATATGAAACCCGGTTGAAAACGAGCCTGCCGGTAATTGACTCGATGGCATTTTTTCCAAACGTCCGAGCCGTCGAAGTGAGCAGTGTTTCAATTGCCAAGCCAATCATTTTAAAAGAGAATGAGCGATTCCGCATAGCAACCGGGGTCAATTTCTCCGTACTTAACTCTTCGGGATTTGATTTTGCGCTGACTACTGGCGCAGTCATGACTTGGGATTCCGCCTCCGTCATCAACGCCAATTCGCTGAAAGTTCAAAATGCGACTTTCAACACGCACACCGATTTCACCTTTCCGCAAGGGAATGACGTGGAATTGGATTCTGGCGGTTTTTTCAACGTGTTGAGTCATGCCACCGTCGCCCTTCCTTTTTTTAACAATAGCAATTTCAAGTCGGGACAGGTTTGGATAGGTCAAAATGCCACGCTTTTCGTAAGCAATCAGCTTGTAGAAGTTGGCGATAATCTTACCCTCGTGAAAGATGGCGCTTTCGGACCGCAAGACGAAATTCAAAATATGGTGATTGATTCGGCGGGCGTGGTGACGCACAGCCAGCGCCTTTTCGATGGGTTGACCTTGAATGTCACGGACGTTTTGGAAATAAAAAGCGGAGGGTTTGTGGACGTGACGGGGAAGGGATTGTCCAGCGGCGACCCCGCCGAGGCGTTCGACGCAAACGGAGCCGTCATTTCCGGAAGCGCCGGAGGAGCGGGCGGCAGCTATGGCGGGAAAGCCGGGACCTGGACGCCTTTTTGTTATTGCAACATCGGCGACGGCATTCCGAATGATCCTTTTGGCTTGATTGAAGACCCAGTTTTCCTGGGCGCAGGAGGTTCCAATTGGTCTTGTTCGTCCGGCGGAAATGGCGGCGGGCGAATCACCATCAACTGCCCGAACGTCATCAACAACGGCACCATTTCGGCAACCGGCGGCGCTGTCGGCGGAGTTCCTTGTTGTTGCCCGTCCTGGACGTCGGGCGGCGGTTCGGGCGGCAGCATCAAAATCACGGCGGGAAGTCTTTCGGGCACGGGGTTGATTCAATCCATTGGCGGCGGTTCGG
>CAZHLB010000236.1:0-6970 GCA_964533005.1 uncultured Saprospiraceae bacterium | reverse complement strand
GCGGTGGCGGACGGGTGGCTGTTTGTTACAATTCACTGAGCTTTCCAAGTCAAAATATCCTCGCTCATGGAGGCGTGCCCATCAACTTCAGCGGCTCAAAACAGCGCGGCGGAGCCGGAACGATTTACCTGAAAGACAACGCACAGGCAAACGGACAAATCATCATTGACAATCAAAGCCTTGTTCACAACAGCTTCACGCCTTATTTGTCAGATTTAAACCAGACGCCCACGCTGCATCTCAAAGGCTATGGGCAATTTGTAATTCCGGGTGGAAAAGTCCTTCAACTCGACGCCATTGATTCCTCCATTTTCGAGCTCGGCACAGCCTTGTGGATTGCGGAAAATGGCAGGATTGACTTGAATTCCCAAACTGTAGCTATCGAAAATGGAACCTTGATAAAAGACGGGAAACTCGGTGCGCAAGACCAGATTGACAGTTTAATCATTGAAAGCGAGGGCGTTCTCACTCACTCCGTCCGACATTTATCGGGGCTAAAACTGACCGTAGTGGAAAGGCTCGAAATAAAAGCGGGCGGCATCATTGACGTAAGCGCAAAAGGTCTTTTGGGCGGCAACATCGGCAGCAATTCGATAGGAGAAACGTATGACCAGAACGGGCAAGTTGTTTTGGGCGTCTGCAACATAGGCAGTTATCTCGGCTGCGGCGCAAGTTATGGCGGACTCGGCACGCCCACATCTTCCGGCGGCGACCCCAACCCGGTTTACGGCTACAAATATTATCCTGATTATTTAGGCTCCGGCGGCGGCGGCGGCGGATATTCCGCCTGCCTCGGAGGGAACGGCGGCGGCAGGGTCACTTTAAATACAGGAAATGCCATTATTGATGGAAACGTCCATGCGAACGGGGGAGACGCTCCCAATCCCGGCTGCGCCGGAGGAGGCGGTTCGGGCGGCTCCATTTTGATTTTTGCAGAAGCCATTTCCGGCAACGGCTACATCAAAACCCAGGGTGGCATCGGGCGCTGCCTTTCTGGTTGCTCAGAATACGGCGGCGACGGCGGCGGCGGCAGGGTTGCCATTTACACCCACGTTCCTTCATTTCCCGCCAACCACATCTCGGCGCAAGGCGCAAGCAACGGCTCTTCCGGCGCCCAGCCAGGCTCCATTGTTTACCTTACCTGCAACTATGAAAGCAACGTCGGCATCGACACCGTCCTCAGCCCACAGCCCGGAATCATTCCCTTCGACACCGTAGTCATTCCCAAAGTGGTCGTGCGAAACTACTCGCTGACCACGCAGTTTTTCCCGGTACAGGTGCAAATCGGAAACTACGCCGACGAGTCCCTGCTCAACCTGGCGCCGGGTCAAAAGGCGACGCTCACCTTCGCTCCGTTCACCGCCAATTTCAACGGGACGCTGAATTTCACAGCCCAGGCGGTCAAAGCGGGCGACGATTGCGTAGTCAACTCGGTGACTATTCCCATTTCTATTAACAGTGGCTTGGGTCCTGTCATCAGTTCCAGTTCGCCGCCCACCGGCGGCACGACGGGCACGGTGACGCTTGACATCCGGGGGCAAAATTTCAAAAACGGACTCCAGATTTGGCTGCAAAAACCCGGCGGCAGCATGGTGGCTGCTTCGTACACTGAGCGCAAAAATTCTGAAAAAGCATTTGCTTCCTTCCCGCTCATGGGTGTGGACACGGGCTTTTACGACCTGTATGTGCGCAACCCCGACATGCAGGAGACTTTTTACGAAGATGCGTTGCAAGTCGTGCCCGGCTCTTTCGGCTGGGAAGGCGTGGTGCAGGCGGATTGCTTTTCGGATGATTTCGACCCGGGGCAATTGCTCGACGTTCAGTTCGAGCATCCGGTATCCATGCGCTACAAAAGACCTGCCTTTGTGAACCTTCGATATAAAAACCTGGGGAATATTGATATTCCTATTCAAACCCGGCTTTTTAGAACGGAAATGGGAGACCCTGTGAGTTTCAACCATTGCGACATGCCCTACTTTATAAAAATAAAACTCGATGATGACGACTGCCCTGCCAATGACCCACCGCCTTGCTACATCACTCAACATTTTTGCTCGACGATGTTCAATGGCAATGGCAGCGGCGCTTCTATTCAATACATCCCGATTAACAACCCCAGTAATGCACTACTCGTCGAATTTAAGGAGCCTGACGGACCTCCCAACATCCTTCGGGCGGGAGCAACAGGAATTATTACCGTGTATGTTTACCCATCCCATTCCAACTATCTAATCCCCGGAACCTCGAAAATTAAGTTCAAGCTGGAAGATTAAAATGTGCGCTGGAATCCTAATTCCTGCGCGCATAAAAACCCAATCTGTTTATGAAAAGCATTTTGTCTTTCCAATTCTGCCTGTCGCTCGCTTTTCCCATTGTTGCTCAAAACAACACCCGCCCTGATTTTTTCCTGCCCGCCGCCACGTCCATGCGGGTCAATTCTTACGCGGGCAATCTATTCTACGAGCGGCAAGACATCTTCGTGCCGGGCAGGGGGCTCAACCTCGACCTCACGTTTTACTACAACAGCAGCCAGCAGCGGGATTGGGGCTACGGCTTCGGCTGGTCGAACATTTACAACATCGTGCTGGAATTCAAAACCGGCGCTCAGTACGTCGTTACCTGGGGCGACGGCAGGCAGGATATTTTCGTTAAACAAGGCAATGATTTCATTCCTCCGTCAAATGTTTACCACAAGCTGGAACAATACGAACCGAACAAGTACCGCCTGACCACCAAACACGGCTTGAAATATTTCTTCGAGGGATTCAACCGGGTCAGCAAAATTGAAGACCGCAACGGCAACACCCTCGTTTTCACCTACAATCAATACGGCATCAACAACATCACCGACCCCAGCGGCAGGGTGCTGCAATTCGTTTGGCAAAATGCCCGTATGACCAAAATTGTCATGGCGTTCAACAGCCCGCCGCTGAACTGGGATTATACCTATAACAACAAGGGCAACTTGGAGAAGGTGACCAACCCGCTGGGCGGTGAGGTATCTTACTATTATGGTATAAAACTGAACAACCTGGCGCTTTTCATTGACGAAAAAGGAAGTGAAACCCATATCACCTACCGCACCGACCGCTACGTGGAAAGCGTGACGACCTGCCTGACCAAACATGAATTTGCTTACGAACGAACGGATACCAGCGGCGAAACCGTCGCCAAGGAATTGATAGGCAACGACTACCTGTCCACGACTTATGAGTACGATTCGCTGGGAAGAAACACCGCCCGTAGCGGAAACTGCTGCGGCAACGAGGCGAGTTTTGCCTACCTCGGCAACCTCATCGCCCAAAGCACCGACGCCAACGGGCACACCTATTTGTATGAGTACGACTCCACGGGCAACGTCACCAAAATCACCGACCCGGAGAGCTGCGAAATGACCATGACCTACGACCCCGCCTTCAGCCAGGTGCTTTCCAGCACCGACAAAAACGGCAACACTACTACTTTTTCTTACGATGTAAACGGCAACCTGACCGGTGTGCAGCGCCCGCTCGGCGTCAATGAAACTTACGCTTACGACGCCTTCGGCAACCAAACGGGCTACACCGACGGGCGGGGCAACACGACCACTTACATTTACAACAATCACGGCTATCTCACGCAAATCAACCACCCGGTGGGCAGTTTTACGACGCAATTCACCTACGACAGCCGGGGCAACAAACTGACCCACACCGACGCCAACGGGCACGCCACCACTTTTGCCTACGACCTGCTCGACCGCCTGACGCAAACGACCGACCCGCTCGGCGCAGTTACCCTCTACGAATACGACGCCCGTGGCAACAAGACGAAGGAGACGAACGCGCTCGGCAACGTCACCACTTATGATTTCGACCCGCTCGACCGCTTGATAAAAATTACCGCTCCGCTCAATACGGTCACGCAATATGCCTACGACAGCCGGGGCAACCTCGTTAGGGAAACCGACCCTCGCGGCAGCGTGACGACTTACAAATACGACAGCCGGGATTTTCTCACCTCGCAAAAAGACCCGCTCGGCTACGAAACTGCCTATGCTTATGACGGCAACGGCAACCAAATCTCCGTGACCGACGCCAACGGCAATGCCACCTTATATTTCTACGACGCCCTCAACCGCCTCGAAAAAACGGAAGACGCCCTTGGTTTTGAAACGGAATACGCCTACGACTGCAACGGTAACCCGCTCTCCGTTACCGACGCCAACGGCAATGCCACGACCTACGCGTACGACGCCCTGAACCGCCAAACCGCCATGACGGATGCCATGAATTTCACCACCAACTTCGAGTACGACGCAAACAACAACCTGACTGAAATCACCGACGCCAAAGGCAATCCCACCGCCTACGAATACGACGCCCTGAACCGCAAAACCAAAGAAACCTTCGCCGACAACACCACCAAAATCTTCACCTACGACGGCGCCGGCAATGTGACAAGCCGAAAGGACAATGCTGGAAATATGACCTTTTACACCTACGACGCCGCCGACCGCCTCACCCTGCGCAACTATCCCGACGCCAACGACGACCTGTTTACTTACGATGCGCTGGACAGAATGACCTCCGCCGTCAACCAAAATGCCACCGTCACTTTCACCTACGACGCCCTGAACCGGATGCTCTCGGAAACGCTCAACGACAAAACGACCGGCTACAATTATAACATCGCCACCGGCAAGCGCACCCTGATTTACCCCAGCGGCAGGGTCATCGAAGAAAACTACGACCTGCGCAGCCAACTCGCCGCAATCAAGGAAAGCGGCGAAACCCTCGCCGCCTTCGCCTACGACCCCGCAGGTCGCATGACCACCCGCAGCTACGGCAACGGCACGGTGACGACCTACGCCTACGACGACAACAACCGCACGACGGGCATCGTGGCGAACCCCGGCGAGTTTATTCATTTTACCTACGCTTACGACAACGTGGGCAACAAACGCTACGAGGAGAAAAAGCACCACCCGACGCACTCGGAAGCTTACGGATACGATGCGAACTACCGGCTGACTGAGTTTAAAGTCGGCGAATTAGTGGGAGACAGCGTGCCTGCGCCGCTGACGCAGACGGTGTATAATTATGATGGGCTGGGGAACCGGACGACGGTCACTTCTGACAATTCAAGCGAAATATATTCTTCAAATAGCTTAAATCAGTACACTCAAGTTAACTCAAACCTGTTGGCTTATGATGCTAATGGTAATTTGACAGCAAATGGAGATATTGTCCTTAATTACAACTCAAAAAACCAATTATTGAACGTCAACAATCCCACATCTGGAACAAGTACTATTATGAAATACGATGCTTTGGGCAGAAGAATCCAGAAAACGGTTGGAGGCAACATAGTAGATTTCTTCTACGACGAATTCAGAGAAATTGAAAATTCTAATCCTATAACTGGTGCTATAAGTAACTACATTTATCAAGGCAAAGATGATAAACAATTAGTCTTACAAAATGATGCAAACTCTTATTTCTCCTTTTTTAATGATTTAAATTCTGTGGTTGCACTTGTAAATGATACAGGTCTTGTTAATGAAAGATATGAATACCAGGCATTTGGGATTCCCATAATTTTTGACCAATCTTTTGACAGCCTTAGTTCATCTCAAATACCTAATGATTGGTTTTTTACAGGTAGGAAATATGATGAAGAGTTTGGACAATATTATTACCGATATCGAGACTTTAATCCTCATTCTGGCAGGTTCCTTCAATTTGACCCGCTTATGTTTATAGACGGTCTGAACTTGTATGTTTACGGTAAAAACAATCCGATAAATTTGACAGATGCTTTTGGTACAAAAAGTACATCTTGCTGCAATTCTTTAGGCCGGAGAGCAAAATGCACCGCACAAACTATGCTATGTATGGCACTTGTGATTGGAAATGCCTGTAGAGATGAATGTACACCGCCAGTTTCGGATCCAGGCGGCTGTGCCGAATGCTTTGGTCAACAAAATGAAGTGGCAGAAGAATGGTGCAAATTGGCCATAGATTGTTGGAGGAACTTTGGCAAAGACTGTACTAGTGGCGATAGTGGTTTTGAACCTGACTCTAAACCTTCCACCCCACAAGAGCCACTGCCGCCTCGAGGTTTGCCTGGGAAGTTTTATTAAATTACTTTCATGAAAATAATCAATGCCCTCGTATTATTTCTCAGTCTTAACGTCATCACTCCTGCCCTCATCGCTCAGGAGGAACAATGCAACCCATGCGAAGGTGACTGCTGCGACCCCAACTGCATGGCAGGCGAGCTAGGCGACCTCGACGATTTCTCCAGCGAAGCCGACATCCTCTCCGCCATAGACCCCAACGACCTCATTCCCCCCAAAGGCGAAGGCGCACAAGGCTGGATTCGCCGGGACAAAGAACTGCCCTACACCGTCCTGTTTGAAAACCTGCCCGCCGCCACCCTGCCCGCTCAACGAGTCGAAATCACCCTGCCGCTCAACGAAACGGTGGATTTGGACGCCTTCACCCTCGGCGATTTCGGGTTCAGTTTCGTGTTCGTGGACGTGCCGGAGGACACCAATTATTATTACGAAATCCTGCCGTTCAGCTACCTGTTCGGCGTGCAGGTGGAAGTGGAGGCAGGCGTGGACACGGCGATGAGGAAGGCATATTGGGTATTTCAAAGTCTCGATTCTCTCACCGGGCAGCCGCCGAGCGACCCGCTTGCCGGGTTCCTGCCGCCCAACGACACCGCCTCCGGGAGCGGCGAGGGATTCGTGATGTTCACTGTTTTCCCCGATTCCAGCAGCCAGACTTTCGACACGATTGATGCCAAAGCAAGCATTGTTTTCGACGACAACCCGCCTATTCTGACGCCCATGTCGCTGCTCACCATTGACGCCGACCCGCCCGCCAGCACGATTGACACGGTTTTTAACAACCTCGATTCCGCCAGATACCAGGAGGTTTTGAGCGGGACGGACATCGGCTCAGGCTTGCGAAACTACACG
>CAZHLB010000235.1:0-9139 GCA_964533005.1 uncultured Saprospiraceae bacterium | reverse complement strand
TCCAAAGCGCATGCTCCTTATAGGTGGCAGGCATTTCCTGGGCACTGACAGATGGTAAATGGGAAGTGTCCGGCATTCCGCAACCTATAGGGTCAGAATTAATCCAAAAAGAATCTACCTCTAAATCTAAACAAAACGGTTTTTGCTCGGAGGGTTTGACCGTAAAACAATTCGGGTAATTCGTATTGCCCCGGAACCTCGGCGCAACTCCTTTGAGCACGGGAATGGCTCTTTTCTTCAGTTTTTTGAAATACTCGTTGTAATACAACTTGGTTCCATTTTGGAAATAAGAAGGATTCCATTGCAGCCTCCAGTGACTTGCAGTGTCCACGCTCATGCAAGAGGCAGTGTCACTGAAGGGGTAGTATCCCATGTCGTTGCTCCAATCGTGCCAGACTCGCACCCAAGAGAATCGCAATTGTGGCGTAATGGGGTCGGTCGGATGCGCATTGATGCCTACGAGGTCGTTGATTTTTTGAGCGAAAGCAGGCGCCTGCAAGGCGACAAGAAGCAGAAGGGAAAAGGACAGTTTTTTCATGTTCAGTCTTGTAGATTAGATGAAAATGGATGGGAATAATTTGTTGATGAGCGAAGGTGAAAAAAAAAAAGCCGATACTTGCAAGCGACTTCGCAAAAAAATTTCCACACCGGGCGTTTGTCCTGTAAAACGAAAGCAGCATGTTCACATCTTCCATTTTATCATTTACCGCAGTTAAATTAAACCAACTCAAAGTCCAGCTTTTTCTCATACCATTGTGTGCTTTTATGATGATATTTTCCTCAACGGCACAGCCGTCATTTTGGTTTAAAACGCAAAACCAGATAGATTCATTTCCATTGCTCTATCCCAACCTAAAGGAAGTTGGCTATCTGGTAATCGGCTCCATTGACACAACACTTTCAGACATTCACGACTTGTCGCCACTTTCTTCCATAAAAAAAGTATGGGCAGACTTGTATGTGCGGAACAATCCACACCTGAAAACGCTCTATGGACTTCACAACATAGATAGTGTTTTTACCATTGTCCACTCTGAAATTACGAACAACGACTCCTTGATAAACCTGGAAGGCTTGGAGAGTCTTAAATATGTTACGGATGATTTTAGAATACAGGGAAACAACCTGCTGCAAAGTTTGCATGGATTGGAGAATTTAGTTACTACGGAAAAATTTTTCATCGCATACAATGCTTCCCTTCAGACATTGGATGGGTTGACAAACTTGGAAGTAGTCCTGGAAGCCTTTTGTGTGGATGGCAACCATCTTCAAGCATTAAACCTTCCAAAATTGAGAAAAGTAGGAACCTTGTGCATATACGATGAGGATGAACTGGAGTCTCTGAGCGGTTTGAGCAGCTTGGATTCGATAGGCTTTTATCCTTTGAGTTGCATTGTAGATATTCATGGAAACCAACTTTTAAAAGACCTGCATGGATTGGAAAATAAAAAGGTGCGGGATGGAATTGGAATTTACATACAAGAAAACTTTTCGCTGAAAAACACGGAAGCTTTACTGACTTGGCAGGTTGATTCCATTAGGGTGTTATCTGTTGTTAAGAACGCATCTTTGCCAGAGGTAATACTGCCTTTTCAAAAAGCAAAGACCATCGGAATTCAGAACAATCCTTCGCTGCAAAAAATTGAATTTCCCATGCTCGCCTGGGTAGAAGAAGATATTTTCATTCAGGAAAATGACACCTTGGGCAGTTTGGGTATGCCGCAAATAAAAAAAGTGGGCAGAGATGTGATAATGGAGGTAAATCAAAATTTGACATTTCTGTTTATGCCAAACCTCGATACCATCGGTGGCGAATTGCGACTCTGGAAAAATGCAATGCAGACAATGGAAGGCTTGCAAGGATTAAAATTCATAGGTACTGAATTCGATATCCATGAAAATAAACTGATAAGCCTGCAAGGTTTTGATTCGCTTAAATATGTTGGCGATGCAATTGACATTCTTGATGAACATCAATTAGTAAATGTCACAACATTTTCAACTTTAGACTCAATAGGTTGGAATCTTGATGGTTTTGAAAACGGCGGCATAGGTTTTACTGATTGCTTTGCTTTGCCTGTCATAAGTCTTGAAAATCATTCAGTTAAGTTTGCTCCGGGCAGTATAGTTGGTGCAGTTAATTGTACTGTTCTTGATTCTTTTCGTTTCTCTGGCTTAACAGAAATTTCATCTATTATATTCCTTAATAATGAAAATCTTTTGTCAACCGACTTTCTCAATTTGAAAAAGATAGGTTCTATACCCAATGCACTTAAAGCTTTCTGGATTAGAAATAATCCTTCCTTACTTACTTTAGATGGCTTTGCCAACATCGAGGATTTTAAAGACAGCCTATCCCTTCGCAACAACCCTTCCCTTTCTGATTGCGACGCCATCTGCCGCATGCTCGACTGGAACATCCCTACCAGCCGCTTCCGGCTGGGCGGCAATGATTTCCCCTGCAACTCCATCGCAGAAATCGAAGAACATATCTGCGATACGCTCACCACTGTAAATTCTTCAACTGGCAGCCCGGTAGCTCACCTGCTCGCTTTTCCCAACCCGGCAAGGGAATATTTCAGCATTGTACTTGAAAATGACCAATTGCCTGCCACGCTCGAAATCAGAAATGAAATGGGCAAGCTGATTTGGGAACGCACTATTTATTTATCCGGGCAGCAATTTTACATGGGCGATTTATCGCCGGGCATTTATTGGATTCATTTGCCGGAGCGCCGGGCTTGGGGGAAATTGGCAATCATAAAATAGCGTGAAAAACATAGCAACATTCACACATTCCTGAAATGTGCTTCACCCCACCACCACCTGCTGCAAAATATAAACCGCCGCTCCCGCAAAATAGCCCAGCAAAGCCAGCAACGAAATCTTCTTCAAATACCAGAAAAAGTCAATCCGCTCCATGCCCATCGCCGCCACGCCTGCTGCCGAGCCGATGATGAGCGCACTGCCGCCGGTGCCTGCGCAGTAGGCGAGAAACTGCCAAAAAGTATGGTCGGTCGGAAATTGTTCCAGCGAATACATGCCTTGCGCCGCCGCCACCAGCGGCACGTTGTCCACCACCGCCGACAGCAAGCCGATGGCAATGACGATGACGTTTTCATCGCCAATTGTTTGGGTTAGCCAAGCCGCCGTTTTCGCAAGCATTCCTGCCGATTGCAGCGCAGAAATTGCTGCCAAAATTCCCAGGAAAAACAGGATGCTCGACGCATCAATTTTCCGAAGGGCATGCACGACCGAGAGCGAACCTTTATCTGCTTCGTCTTTCTCATGGTGCATCAATTCCGTGACTACCCACAACATGCCGAGCATCAGCAACATGCCCATGTAAGGCGGCAAACCCGTCAAGGTTTTGAACACCGGCACGAACAGCAAGCCACCTACGCCGAGGCTGAAAACGATGTTGCGCTCCCGTGCGGCAGCGCCGTTTGTCTTTTTTTCCTGCCCGATTTCCGGGAGGAGCGGGGCGTCTTTCTTCATTTTCCAGTTCAGGTAAAGCAACGGAACCGCCAGGCAAGCCAGGCTGGGCAGAAACACCCGCACCACCGTCGTCCCGGCGGTGATTTGATTGCCAATCCACAACATGGTCGTCGTCACGTCTCCAATCGGCGACCAGGCGCCGCCTGCGTTGGCGGCGATGACGATAATACCTGCGAAAAACAGCCGGTCTTGCTGGCTTCTCACGATTTTTCGCAGGAGCGAAATCATGACGATGGTCGTCGTCAGGTTGTCGAGCGCAGCGGACAGGAAGAAGGTGATGAAGCCAATCATCCAAAGCAGGCGGCGAGGACTGGTGGTTTTGATGCGCTCGGTGACGATTTGAAATCCGTCGTGGGTGTCAATCAATTCAACAATCACCATTGCGCCGAGCAGGAAAAACAGAATGCCCGCCATTTCGCCAAAATGTGTTTCCAATTCATGGTTGACGGCGTGGGCGTCCTGGCTGAAAAGCATGAAAATCGTCCAGCATATCACGCCAGTAATCAAAGCCGAGCCAGCTTTATTTACTTTGATGGAATGCTCGAATGCAATGGCGGCGTAGCCGAGAATGAAGGTGAGAAGAAGCAGGATTTCCATTTTGAAAAGTTAAAAAAGACACATTCCCTTTGCTGAAAGACAGCAAGTTGGGCGATGGTCGGGCTGAAATTTCTAAGGTAACATTGTTGAGGCATTCAAAACCGACGCTCTCCAAACACCTGACTATTGCCCAACCTGCCCTTCCGGCTTCACCATCCATCGCAGCCAAATGGCTCCCAAAATGCCCGCCGTCAGCGAAGCTGCCAGCACCGAAATTTGAGAAGCTTTCACCAAGGCTGCCGCCTCGAAAGCGAGCAGGGTGACAAAAATAGACATCGTGAAACCAATGCCAGCCAGGAAACCAGCGCCTGCCAGGTGCCGCCAACTCGTGTTTTCCGGCAACGAGGTAAATTTTAAAAAAACAGCTAAAGCGCTGAAAATCAGGATGCCCATCGGTTTGCCAATTACCAGCCCGGTGAAAATGCCGAGACTGTTTTTGCTAAAAAGTTCTTCCTGCCAGCCCCCGCCCAACACGATGGCGGTGTTTGCCAAGGCAAATATTGGTAGGATGCCAAATGACACAGGCTTGTGCAGCCAATGCTGCAATAAATACGATGGCGAATTTTCCCCGCCGTCGCCAAAAGGTATGGCAAAAGCCAGCAAAACCCCGGCTATCGTTGCATGAATACCCGAATGCAGAAAGAAATACCACATCGCAACGCCGCCAATTAAGTAAGGCAATAAATTATGCACCCGGAGCCGGTTTAACACCAGCATGGCGGCAAATATTCCGAAGGCAATTCCGAGATTATTCAGCAATATGGCTTTTGAATAAAATAAGGCAATGATGATAATTGCGCCCAAATCATCCACAATTGCCAGCGCCGTTAGAAATACTTTTAACGCAAATGGAACTCGCTTGCTGAAAAGTGAAAGTACGCCAAGCGAAAACGCAATATCCGTCGCCATTGGAATGCCAAAACCAGCCTGGGTTTCCGAGCCATGATTAAAAGCCAGGTGAAAACCGGCGGGCACGAGCATTCCGCCAATGGCGGCAAGCACCGGGAGCAGTGCATTTTTTAGACTCGACAATTCGCCGATATATAGTTCCCGCTCCAATTCCAAGCCGATGAGCAGGAAAAAAATAGCCATCAGACCATCGTTTATCCAATGAGCAAGGGAATTTCCGGCGATGCTGGTGTGCCAAAAATGCAGGTACGTGTCGCCGAATACGGAATTGGCAAGCAGCAATGAAAAAAGTGTGCAGGCTATCAGCACGAAACCGCCGGCTTTTTCATTGTTGAAAAATTCGAGGAAGAGGCGAGTTGCTTTCATTTCATGGTAAGGCGGAACACTAAGCAGAGGTTTATTTTGCACGGCAATAGGTTTTGGGCAAAACAGTCCAGTCAGCACTTCAAGTGCTGACTGGACTCTGGCAGAAAATGCACAAAACCTATTGCCGCCAAGTATAAATCAGCGATTTTTAGACTTGCGGACAGAATTGCCAGCATCGTCGGAAGCGGAAGAATTGACTTCAGGGTGCTTTTTCGCCGTCAAAACCCGGTAGAAAAAATACCCACAACAAAAGCCGACAATGATAACGGCGGTAAGCCAAACAAGAAGTGCGGATGAGTTCATAAGCCAATATTTTAAGGTGAAAAAATCCAGGTACTGTTGTGTCCGTCGAGGCAAGATTAAACGATTTGCCCAAAATAGAAAAGCATGTTTCCCGAAATGGCGACGAAAAGTTTTAAAAGCGCTATTTTAGCCGCTCGAAAAAATATGAAGCCCGTTTTCCTCCATATTATCTCCATTTTTTTAGCTGCTTGCATTTTAGCAAACAGTGCCTCGTCATGGCTATATGTTGAGAAAAAAGCGAGTCAATACGATGTGGTTATTGACGTTCAAAATCAGGGATTGCCTTGCGAAAGCAGGGAGGAGAAAGTTAAATCGTTGAAAGATTTTTCCTGCAAAACATCCATTCCGCCCAATGTTTTTGCAGCGATAAACTGCCGTTATTTTGAAAACCCGAAGGCTGCATTAAAGCAAATATTCCTGCCGGTTATTCTTCCGCCGCCGAAGGCGAATGCTTGATTTCTCTACCTTTTTGATGGCAATCCACCTTTCCGCCCGCTTGGCGAAGCCATTTCTTGTTGCCGCTGGCGGAAGGTATGTTTTTTCATTTAGCGAACATGAATATGCTTGCTATATGCTGGCATTTGTGCTCACTATAAATCATGCCTCATGGATTTTTTCAGAGATATATTTCCCTTCGTGGCAATCGGTATAATTGTGCTGATGATTATTTTTTTCCCGACGGGGAAAAAGAAAAATACAGGCAATTAATGCCGAAATATCGGTAGGCCAATGTAGGAGGCAACTTGAAGTTGCCTCCTACATTATTGCCATCAATAGTCGAGCTAATTTCTCTACTAACAATATCCCATCTATTGCTTCAATAGCTTCGCTTTTTACCGCTTCTTAAACTTTTACCCTTCCCCGTCCTTTTAATCAAGGACGAATCAAGCCATTAAGTGCTTTTCGAGCACAGGCACAGTTCAGCCACCGGGAATTGTAGAACGGTGGAGTCGTGCCAGAGCTTAAACTTTTGCCTGCCTCCGTCCGATTTACTCAAGGACAATTCAACCAATTAACTTTATGAAAGTAGCATACATCGGGACATATCCGCCTCGCAAATGCGGCATTGGAACTTTTACCCAAAACCTCGTGCGGGCGGTGTTCACGAACCAATTTGCCAATGACCTCAGCCAGGCTGCTGAGGTGCTCGCTCTCTCTGAATGTGAGGCTGGCGAAGCCTATCCGGCGGAAGTCAGCCTCTGCATTTCTGACCAGGACAGGGAAAGTTTTCTCGCCGCCTCTGCTTACCTCAACGACTGCAATGCCGACGTGGTGGTTTTGCAGCACGAGTACGGCATCTTCGGCGGGCAGGACGGGGCTTTCGTTTTGTCGCTGCTCGACGAACTGGAAAAACCTTCCGTCGCCATTTTTCACACGGTGCTAAAGTCGCCTTCCTACGGGCAAAAATTTGTGTTGCAAAGGGTCGCCGCCAAGGTGAACCGGGTGGTCGTGATGACCAGGATGGCGAAGCAATTCCTGCATGAAATCTACAAATTGCCGGAGCACAAGGTGGTCGTCATCGAGCATGGCGTACCCAATATTCAGACGGAGAGCAGGGAGGTTTTGCGGCAGAAATTAGGCTTCAAAGGTCACCGGGTCTTGTTCACCTTCGGCTTGCTGGGCAGGGGCAAAGGCATCGAAACCGTCATTAATGCTTTGCCGGGTATCGTGGAGCAATTTCCCGAAACCCGGTACGTGGTTTTGGGCAAAACCCACCCCGCCAACTTGCGCCACGCAGGCGAGGAATACCGGGAATATTTGCTGGATTTGGCGGCGCAAAAAGGCGTCGCCGACAACGTGCAGTTCATCAATTCCTTCGCCGAGGAGCAGGAACTTTGGGAGCACTTGCAAGCCTGCGACGTGTATCTGACACCTTATGTAAATGAGGCGCAAATCACCAGCGGCACACTTGCCTACGCCATCGGCGCAGGCGCAGCCATCGTTTCGACACCCTTCTGGCATGCCCAGGAATTGCTGGCAGAGGACAGGGGGCAGCTCTTCGATTTTCGCCATTCCGAGCAGTTAGCTCAGATCGTCACCGACCTTTTTAACCAACCGGAAAAGCTGGAAACCATGCGCTCGCAGGCAGCCGCCTACGGCAAAAAGCTAAAATGGAACCTCATCGGCAAACAGTACCTCCACCTATTCCAGCAGGTGTTGGAGGAAAAAATCGAGACTATGAATGACAAACATAAATTGGAAATGAGCCTGCCGCCGGTCAATTTCAAGCACGTGCACACGCTCACCGACAGCACCGGCATCCTGCAACACGCCAAATTTTCACTGCCCAACCGCCACGAAGGTTACTGCCTCGACGACAACGCCCGTGCGCTCATCGCCGTGCTGATGGGCAGGAAACTGAACCCGGGCATTTGGCTGGAAAATGCAGCAAATACTTACCTGGGCTTCATTTATCACTGCCAGCGGGAGGACGGTTTGTTTCGAAATTTTATGAGCTACGACCGCCGGTTTTTGGAAATAGTCGGCTCAGAAGACTCCTTCGGCAGGGCGGTTTGGTCGGTGGGTTATGCGATGGCGCACCCTGTGAACGGTGGGTTTTATTCGCTGGCAAAAGAAATTTTCGACAGGGCAACGCCACAACTTTCCACCATCCAATCACCTCGCAGCATCGCTTTCGCCATGATGGGCATCTATCATGCCCTGCAACGCAACCCCGGCGACGAAAACCTGCTCAACCTGATGCACGAATTGCGGATGCGCCTTTGCGATTTGTACCACTCCTGTTCCGATGCAAGCTGGCGCTGGTTCGAGGATTGTTTCACCTATTCCAACGGCATCATGCCCCTGGCGCTTTTTCATTCGCTGGAAATCATGCCCGATGAAAGTGTGCAGCAAGTGGCGAAGGAGTCCACCCGTTTCCTGGAAGAAGTGACCCTGGCGGACGGTTTTTGCCGCCCGATTGGTTGCGAAAGTTTTTACTCGAAAGGCGAGGAACGCTCCGTTTTTGACCAGCAGCCGGTAGACGTTTACGCCAAAGTCCTGCTGTTTTTGCAAGCCTGGAAAGTGACCGGCAAGGAGCGTTTTTACAAAAATGCCTTGCTCTGCAACAGTTGGTTTTACGGAAAAAACGAGTTGCACCTGCCGCTCTACGACCCCGAAACCGGCGGCTGCTGCGACGGCTTGACCGCCACCGGCGTCAACCAAAATCAAGGAGCCGAAAGCACTTTGGCTTGCCTGATTGCCCGCCTCGCCATCGAGGAAGCGATGACGAAACACGACGGCGCAGGTGGGACTTCTGCTCCGAAGGATGAGAAAGAATTGCCAAAATATCCCCGGCAGAATGAGTTTGCGCCGCCGAAGCCGAGGCATTGGCAACATTCCGAGAAGATTGTCAGCGTCGCAAATCTTTGATTTTGAGTGAAATAACTCTTTTCCTCCAATCATTGGGAGGATTACATGATTGCAGATTACATGATTACATGATTGTTGATGGAATGGAAGATGG
>CAZHLB010000234.1:0-9158 GCA_964533005.1 uncultured Saprospiraceae bacterium | reverse complement strand
GAAAACCGAAACCAATTGAAAGCGTCGAATCAGCACTCGGAGTACCTAAATCATGGTGATTTCAAAAATCACCATGATTTACTCCGAATGCTACACATCACTTGCCAGCCCCATTCACCACGACTCTTCTCACCAGCCGCTTTCCTTTCTCTCTAATTTGCAGAAAATACGCCCCCGTCGGAAAGTCCTTCAAAGCCAGCAAATTGTCTCCGTTTTTGAGCGGCAACAAAGCGCAGTGGCTTCCCCTCGCATCGAAAAGAGCGGCACTGACCCCGGCAGTGGGGATGCCGCTCACCTGCACCACAAATTCGCCGGAACCAACATTGGGCAGTACTTCCAACGACCATTCGCTGCCGGCGGGCGGCTCCGTGACGGGCATCTGACATGCCACCAAGGGCAAGTTGCCGTCCATCCATGCAATGCGTTGGCGCAGGAATTTTTTAAGTTTTTCGACCTCCCCGGCGTAGGTGGTCGGGTAAGGTGGAGTTTCCGGTGCGCCGCTGTCGTAGCCGAGGCAATGCCATCGCTGGAAGTGGCGAGCCTGCGCCTCGTCGAGCGCAAGGGCAGTGGAATCCACGTAGGCGAATATCGAGAGCGTGTCCAACACGCCGTTCCGCAGGGTTTGCCAGCGGTCGCAGACTTTTTGCTGATAAAACGAATCCTTCATCATCCGTTGGAAATAGGGCACGTACAGCACGTCCTGCGTGCAGGGGTCAATGTTGTAAAGCCAGCCGGAGCCGTTGGGAAAGCCGTTTTCGCCGAGGAACTTAAGCGCCCAATCGAAGTCCCAGATGGGGCCCATTTTCAGCAGGCTGTCCCGGTCTTTGTGGAAGAACATGGATTTTTTGTAGGCATCCACGTTGCCTGAAAGTTCGCCTAACAGGAAGTAGTCCACCCAGGAAGGCACGTCGAGGTACTGGCGGTAGCCCGTGCCGGGGTCGGCGAAACCGGGCGAAAAAAGCGCCTCCTCCGCTTCGTCGAGGTAGCCCCGGAGGTAGTCCAACTGGGCAGGCGTGACCTCCTCGATTTTTGGATAAACCATTTCGAAATTGAGCCAGCGGTCGGAGCAGTTTTGCGGGTGCCAGTTGTCGGTGACGAAGTCCCAGCCGTAATCGTGTTTGAAAATATAGCCGCCGGAAACTTCAGGCAGGGCATTGTCAGCGGGCGACAGCTTGGCGATGTCCACCCGGTCGCCGTCTCTTTTGATTTTTTCGCAGAAAACATAGACGCCTGCATACACGCCGTCGAGCATCACCTCCACGTGGCGGGTGTGAGGCGCCCATTGCCCCATCGAGCGGGCGAGGTGGAACATCATGGCGTTGCGCATGAAAGACTTGTCGTTCCAGGTGGCGAGCAGTATCCAGTCTTCTTCCTTCGGCATGTCGAGCAGGGAGACGGAAGTATCCAGCCCGGTGGCGGCGTCGAGCGTCTCGAATGCGTAAGGTTTCTGGGGCAGCCAGGCAGAGTAGTTGCCCCGCAAACGGATGGAAATCAACCCTTCGTAGGCGGGTGGGTCGCCGGGGTGGTTGAGCTGTCCCGATGGGTTGTCAATGATTTTCAGGTCTGCCTCGATTTTTTGAAAATCAATGTCTTGCCCGCCGGTCTCAATCAAGACGATGGGCAAGGGCGAGGAAGTGAGCGGCTGGGCACGGAGCGTTGCGTTTGCCAGGAGGCAAAGCAGAAAAGGCATAAGTAGTAGTCGTTGCATGGCGCAGGAGTGGGTTAAATCAGGGTGATTTTCAAAATCGCCATGATTTTGCCACAATCTCTAATTTTGCCGCAATAATCATCCATCGTTAATCTTCAATCAGTTATGAGTTTACGCAACGTCTTCCCCATCGTCCTTTTTTTGCTCGCAAGCCTCTCCCCATTTGCCTGCAAAAACGAGCAGCCGCCTGCCCAAACCTTCGACCAAAAACTCCTACCCGGTCGCTGGGAAGTGCTTCAAGCCATCCAAAACGGGCGGGAAACGGACAGGATGAACGGGCTGTTTTTTGAATTCCAACCCGAAGGAAGGATGCTCACCAATTTCACCGGCGTCAGCCAGGAGCATGAATATGATTTCGACGGCAGCAAAATCAAGCAGGAAAGCGAGCCGCCGCTCACTTACTTAGTTGAGTCGCTTTCCGACACTCTACTTTCTATGTCATTTTCTTTTCGGGAATCGCCTTTTCAGTTGACTTTGCGCAAGGCGCAGGCGGGCGGAGGAAGTGGGGAGATTATGCAGTAATGCCTTATCAACCCTTGTCAACCAAGTTCTGAGCCGGAATAATAGCTTTGCCAGCAAGTAAACTACACCAACTATGGCAAAACGTACCAAACCATCCACCGACTCCGACCAGCCCTGGAAGGAAATTCTCACCACCTTTTTGGAGGATGCCATTCTTTTCATCGAGCCTTCACTTCATGCCATGATTGATTGGAGCCGGGGCGTCGAGTTTCTGGAGCAAGAGCTTCACGAAATCACCAAAACCCGTTTTCATGGAGCCAAACTTTGCGACAAACTGGTGAAATTGTGGACGACGATAGGCAAGCCGCTGTTCCTGTTCGTTCACGTGGAAATTGAAAGCAATCCCAAACCGGGGTTTCCCCTTCGTTTTTATCACTATCGGATTTTGATTTTTGACAAGCACAAGAGCGAGGATATTTACTCGATTGCCATTTATACAGGTAATCCGTCCAAAAATCAGGTGGACAAATACGAGTTCAACCTGTTGAGGAACAAGGTGTTGTTTGAGTTTCCAGCTTTGAAAATTTGGGAACAGGACGAGGCGGAACTGATGGCTTCGGATAACATTTTTGCCCTGTTGGTGCTGGCGCAGCAATACGCTAACAAGTCGAAAAAGGACGCCGAACAGCGTCTGCGCTTTCGGGAAAAACTGCTCGACCTGGCTTTGATGAAGAATATTCCAAAGCGAAGATTTTTGCAGGCGCTTATTTTTGTGAAACAGTTGGCGGCTTTGCCGGAAAAGCTCGAAATCAAATACGAGGAGCATTACCGGCAAAAGCGCAAAATAAAAAAGCAACCCATGTTCAAGCTTGAAGACGTCATTTGGTTAGACAAGCAGGTGGAAGAAGATACCGGCAAATCTTTACGGAAGGAGCTTGCCGATGCTAAGAAAGAAGCAAAACAAGCTCAGATTGAGAAGCAACATCTAATTGAACAATTCGTCCAAAAATGCTTCCATGAGCGCAAATGGGGGGTGGAAGAAATTGCCGAGTTTCTCTCAATAGAGAAATCTCAAGTAGAACTAATCTTGAAAAAGAAGGCTGTCAAACACTGACGTTTGTAAACTATTGAGCATTGCTTTTCCAAAAGCCTTTGTCAGAAAAACAAAAGGGCGGTGGAAACCTTCAAGTTTCCACCGCCCTTTTCTTTTCGAGCCAGGGGCAAATTTTTACCTCAAAATCGTCACATCCCCCCGAATAATTTCTCCATCCCCAACGCTCAATTTCAGCACGTAGTAATACGTCCCAGCAGGCAAATCCTTCCCGTTTTCATTCGTCCCCGTCCAGTCATTTTGATACGGTTTCGCTTGGAAAACCACGTCGCCCCAGCGGTTGAAAATGATGATTTCATTGTCCGGGTACTTCTCAGGATTGCTCAAAATCACGTCGAAAACAAGCTCGTCGTTCACGCCGTCGCCGTTGGGCGTGACGCCGTTGGGCACTTCGTCGCACTTCTCGGACGGGTCAGCTTCCACCGTGATTTTGATGTTCGACGTATCGCAAAGGTCGGGGCACTCGGCGCTGCAAATCGAGTATGGAATTTCGACCGTGCCGATGAAGCATTTTTCCTTCGTATAGACGATTTCGCCGTCGGGCGTGGAAGTCACCGAGCCGCTTGCCGGGTCAGCCAGGAGGCTGAAAATCACGTCGCCGCCGCCAAAAACGTCGTTGTCGAGGGCATTCAGCGAGAGTGTGCCTAACAGGTCTGGCGTCAAAGTTTCCACGTCGGCATTGGCGTTTGGCGCAGATTGGCTCACGCTCAGGTCAATGGTCACGGTGGCGCTGGAATAGTTGATGCAGTTGCCGAGCGAGAGCGTCCAGGTGAACACATTGTCGCCCGTGTGCAGATTGGTCACCGAAGTCGTTGCGGCGGTTGGGTCGGCGAAGATTGCGCCGTTGGCGGTTGTCCAGACGCCGGTTGTGCCGTCGGGCAGGTTGCCGGTCAGGGTCACTTCGTCTGAGCAAGGCTCGCTGGTAAAACTGGCAGTTGCGTCCCCGTTGGCATCCACGTTTTGCGTGACCACGACTTCGTCGCTGCCGGTGCAGCCGGTGTTCGAGTCGGAAACAGTTAGCGTGTAAGTGCCTGGCGCAAAGACAGTTGCGGTTAAACCGTTGCCGATGATTGCGCCGACGGCGTCCGTCCAAACTTGGGTGATGCCCGCTCCTTGTGTCGAGCCGCTGCCATCGAGGGTGGCGGATTGGTCAAGGCAGCCGATGTTTTGGTCAGCACCGGCAGCGGCGGTGATGGTGTTTGAGCCATTGGTCACCTCTGCCTCGTCGGTGTCGGAGCAGCCGTTGCCGTCGTTTTTGACTGTCAACGAGTAGGTGCCGACGCCAACCGAAATCGTCACGTCGTGAATGATGCCTGGGGCAATCGTGGCTGGCGCAACGGCTGACCACGTCAAAGTCGTGCCTGTCTGGGTCGAGTTGGCGGCGCTCAACGAGCCGAGTGGGGTGGAGCAGTCAATGATTGCGTCAGCGCCTGCGTCGGCAGTGGGATGAAGCGTATCTGCTTCGACTTGCACCAGTGCGTTTGCGGTGCAGCCGTTGTCGTCGTTGGTAATTTTCAAGAAATACGTGCCTGCCGCAGAAACCGTCGGCGTCAACGAAGTTGGATTGTCAATCGTCAGCGAGGCAGGCGTTGCCGTCCATTCTGCTGAAAAATTAGCGGCATCGGTCGAGCCTTGCAGGTCAATCTCGGTGGTCGTGCAAGTGATTTTTTCGGGCAACCCGATGACAGCGGTCGGGGCGGTCATGTCGTCATTAACAAGCACTTCCGATGTTCCGGTGCAGCCGGTCGTCGTGTCGGCAACCGTCAACGTGTAAGTGCCGGTGCATTTCACGGTCGGCGTCAAAGTCGTGCTGCCGCTCACAATGCAGCCCAAGCCTGGGCCCACCCATTGATAAATAATATCCGACCCGCTCACGTCCGCCGAGCCTTGCAATTGCACCTCATCCAAAATACAAGTCAAAGTTTTTGGTGCGCCCGCATTCGCCATCGGCAGCTCGTTGTCAGCCTCCACTTCCACGGATGCCGTTTCCGTGCAGCCGTTTTGCGTGTTGGTCACCATCAGCGTGTAAGTTCCCGGCTCGGTCACGTCAACGGTGATGGCAGTTCCGATGTCCGTGCCTGCCTCATTTGTCCATTCGTAGAAAAATTCGCTGCCCGTCGAGGAGCCGTCGCCGTCGAGCGTCACGGTCGTGATGGCGCAGGTGATTTTTCCGCTCACTGCCGCTGCCACATCTGGGTTGTCTTGCTCTGAAATCACCGTCACCTCGCTCACGGCGGAGCAACCGTTGTCATCGTTGGTCACCGTCAGTTGGTACAAACCGGCTTTGTCCGCCTCGATGCTCACCTGGAAGGGGTTGGGCGAGGTGATGTTGCCGTTGGTGGTCGTCCATTCGTAACTCAGGTTGGCGCTGCCGCTCGAACCGGAGCCGTCGAGGGTGGCGGTGAGATGCTCGCAGGTGATGGTTTGGAAATCGCCTGCAACGGCGATGGGCTTGAGCGTGTCGCCTACGATTTCGGCGGTAGCCGTTGAAAAACAGCCATTTACAGTGTCCGTCACCAGCAATTGGAACGTGCCCGGCGAACAAGCCTGCATCGTCAAACTGCTCGTGTCGCCGCAAATCTGACCGCCATCCATCGGCGACCAGGCATAGACAATGTTGCTGCCAGTGGACGAGCCTGCGCCGTCGAGGATTTCAAAAGTGTCGGTGCAGCCGAGCGAACCATCGCCACCCGGTGCTGCTGCGACGGTGGGGATGACTTTATTTTCGGTGACAAAAACGCTGTCCGTTCTTGCGCAGCCGGATGCCAAATTGGTCAGGGTCAGGAAATACCAGCCTTGTTTGGTGGCTTGCGCTTCCAGCGTTTTTTCCGTGCCGGGCACGATTTCGCCGCTTGCGTCGGTCGTCCAGGTCACGTCGTAGCCGAAGGTCGAAAGCGTTCCGTCGAGGATGACCGTGTCTTGCAAACAGGTGATGCTGACGCTGTCGCCTGCATCGGGAACGGGAATGACCGGCGAGGCAATGAACACCGTGTCTTTGTGATTGCAGCCCGAAAGCGTATCCGTCAAAGTCAGCACGTAGCTCGTGCCGCCGATGACGGTGGGCGTGGATTTATTTTCTTCGCCGGGCAGCACCAAGCCGTTTCCGGTCAGGCTACTCCAGGTGTACAAAGCATTTTGCCCGGTGGAAGCCGTGCCGTTCAAAGTCAGCAGGAAGCCGCCGCAGGCGAAAGCCGTGTCTTGACCTGCATTCGCCAGCAAGGCATTTTGCGAAAAGCCCACCTCGAATTCTTTCTCCATCGTGATGCCGGGGTTCTGCACGTCGGTCACGGTCAGGTTGAAAATGCCTGCCGTCAAACCCGACTGGTCTTCGTCGCCTGCGCTGACGCCTTGCCCCGTCCAGGTGAAATCGTACTCGCCAGAACCGCCGCTAACAGTGATGTCAATTGCGCCGAGCGGAGAGCTTGGGCAATCCACCGGGGTAATCACGAAGTCCACCAGGTGCAAAGAGGCGCTGACGCAAACCGAGCCGTCGTCGCTGGTCAAGCCCAAGTTGGCGTTGCCAGTGGTTGCGGTGGTCACGTCAATAAAGGTCGGGGAGTCGGTAATTACGACCGGGCTGCACTCGCCGCCCTCGCCGACGACGTTGAAACAGAGCTTGAAAATGCTCGTGCCGTCCGGCAAAGTGGTGCCTTGAATGGCGTTGCCGGAAGCCCAGTTGATGCCCAAAATGCCTTCGCTTGAAGCGTTCGATGCGTCGTAGCTGGAGGCGGTGAAATTCGGCAAGTCAACTGCCGTGATGCTTTGAAATTCGAGAATTGAGCTATTCCAGTTGATGGTGTAATCCATGTTCGTCAACTGGAGGAAGTTTTCAACGGTAAATTCGATGCAAACCTGCCCGCCGGGAGCGGCGAACACGTCGGGGATTTTCGTGAAAAAACTCAGCGGGTTATCTACACAAACCTGCCCAAGCTGGCTCACCAAGCCGACGTTTGTGCCGTTGGAAGTTTCAGTTTGGATGTCCACAGGCCAAGGCACTTCCTGGAAGGAAATCTCCGAACAGGTACCCGGGTCGCCGACGACCGTGAAACAAACGTTGAAAATTTCCGACCCGTCCGGCACGGTCACGCCCGCCCCTGTTTCCCATTCCACGCCGAGGACGCCGAAGTCGGCAGCCTGGGTCGTCAGGAAATTGGCGATGCTCAAATCCTGGAGGTTGAAGTCCTGGACGCTGAAAAATTCCAGCACGTTTGGCTCCCAGGCGATGGTGTATTGCATCTGGGTGAGGTCATCAAAATTCTCCACCGTGAAGGGGATGCAAACGACTTCGCCGGGGATGGCATCGGTCGAGCCAGCCACCGTTGACAAGCCGGTCAGCTCGCAAATCGAGACCAAACCGTTGTCGTTGTTGATGCCGATATTTTCCACCGGGGGGTTGACCTTGTCCACAAAAATCGGGTTGACGACGGCAATCGTCGTACTTGCGCCGCTGCCGCCCGTCGCCGTGAAATGCAGGCGCATCAGCACAAAACCGTCTGGTTTTGTGCAGCTAAAGCCCGAACCCCAATCCACTTTGATTTGCCCATTGCCGCCCAGATTTTGCACGGACGCAGCAAACCCGCTGCACGGTGGGGTTTGCGGATAGGTGATGTTCGTCAGGTTGATGATTTGTGGATTCCACTGCAAGCCAAATTCCAAAGAGATAATGCTTTGAAAATCCTCCAGCGTCACGTCCACCGTGAAAGTTTCGCCGGGGCAAACGGCTTTGTCTTGCACGTTGAGGGCGATGCCGTTGGGGTTGAAACAGCTTACCGTGCCAGTCCCTTCTTTCGCCAGCAAGCCAATGTTTGTGCCGTTTGTCGGGTCGTCGGTGGTGGCGTTGATGACCTCGATGACCCCGTCGGGGTTGGGAACAATCGTGATAGGAGTGCTTTGCCCGCAGGCGCCTTTGATTTTAAAACATACCTGCAAAATGGAAGTGCCGTCGGGCATGGTGACGCCTTGTTGTTGCAGCGTCAGCCAACTCAGGTTTAGCAAGCCGGATGAAACTTGCGTCGTGCCGACGTTTTGCGGGCTGGGCGGCGAAAGCCAATTGGGCAAGCCGACCGCAGTGGCGCTTTGGTATTGCAAAATATTGCTGTCCCACTGGACGGAATATTGAAATGACACGATTTCATTGAAATCCTCCACCTTAAAATCTACGCAAACCACGTCGTCGGTGAAGCCGTCCACCGAGGAAACGTTCACCGTGAGCGGCGGCGTGCCGATGGAAATGAAGCCGTCGTTGACGTACTCGCCGATGTCGTTGCAGTTGGAATTTATCCTCGTGACGTACCTGTCCATCGGGCTATTCGTGATTTTGACGGGGGTGTGCTTGCCATATTGCCCGTTTGCGGTGAAGCAAATCTGGAACAGCGAAGCCCCGTCCGGCAAGGTGACGCCCGTCTGCGCCGTCTGGCAAGGCAGCCCGTTCGACCAGTTGAAAGTCAGGTAGCCATTGGCTGCGTTGACCACGATGTCGCCCATGTCCAAGCCAGTGACTGAGGCATTCAAGCCCATAACCATCGGACTGCTCAAAACCGAGGAGTCCCACCGGATGGAAAATTTGGTGGCGATGATGTCGGTGAAGTCCACCACGTTGACGGAGACGCAGACCGTTTGACCCGTCATCGTCACGATTTTGGGCGGCGCAATGGTGAAAGTGGGCTGCGCCAAAGCCAGATTGATAGCCAGGAACCCGAAAAAAACCAGGAGGAGAGATATTCTTTTCATGAGTGTAAACTGATTGGGATGAAGTGAGTGGATGCTCAAACAGGAATAAGAGACAGCCTTCAAATGGTTGGGAAGGATGGTTTTTGAATTAGGATTAGTGGGATGGAAAAGGATGTTAAGGATTGATTTCCAGGATTTTCAGGATGG
>CAZHLB010000233.1:0-9163 GCA_964533005.1 uncultured Saprospiraceae bacterium | reverse complement strand
CGTCCCAAGTGCTGCCCGGTGGGACGTGGAGGTTCTCTCCGAGAATGACAAAGCGACTTGCAGGCGTGCAGAATTGCAGACAGGTGTTTCACTCAGACGCCACATGAGCCAAAAGATAAAAGGCAAAAGTGAGGACGTCAATTCGTCGCTTGATGCCATGCCCGATAATCAACCTGCAATAGCCCGTCCTGTTTCAACCGCTCGAATACAGGTGCAAATGCCACGTGGTTATCAGCGATGTTGGAGAAAAAGACCACCAAAACTCCTTTGCCCGGCGCTCGAATCACGTCATTTGAAAAGCCGCAAGTCGAGCCGGAGTGAAACATTTCGACCTCATTTTCAGGCAGTTTTGCAAAAAACCAACCTGCCCCATACTTGCCTTGACCGCCCGGCAATGGCACATTTACCTTTTCCAAAGTCGCCTGCAAATCGAGAAAATAATTGCTCGCTAAAGCCCGGTGCCATTTCAAATAATCATCCAAAGAAGTGTAAACCCCGCCGTCGCCTTGCGTGGCGCTCGTCAGGCTTTGGTCGGAAAAAACAAGTTGCTCTTGCTCATCTTTGGCGTAGCCGAACGCTCTATTTTTGATGCGTTTTCTCTGCTCGAAAACGCAGGTGTTTTTCATGCCGATCGGTTTGAAGATGTTGTCGGACAGGAAGTTAGCGAAGGTTTTGCCGGAGACTTTTTCCACGATTTGCGCCAGCAAACAATAGCCTCCGTTGCTATATCGAAACGCCGAACCGGGCGGAAAATCCAGACTGTTAACAGGTTCCAGCATCAGCAAAACTTCGGCGTCTGATAGCTGGTGCGAAAGCGTGTCGGGCATCAGGTTTTCATAATCCAAAAGCCCTGAACTGTGTGTCAACAAGTGCCTGATTTTCACTGTTTTGCCCACAGATGCAAAGACTGGAAAGAAGCGGGTGAGCGGGTCGTCGAAGGAGAGTTTGCCTTGTTTTTCAAGCAGCAAAATCGCCATCGCTGTGAATTGCTTCGAAACCGAAGCCATGCGGAAATTGGTTTTTGCGGTCAGCGGTTTGCGCTTTTCCAGGTCAGCCAAGCCGATGGCTTTTTTGAAAATGATCCGGTCGTTTTCGACGACGAGGAGAGCGCCGCCGGGACGATTGACCGGGAAAGTTTTTTGCAGGATGCTGTCGAGGTCGTGGCTAAGTGATTGGGAATGAGCGAGAAAGGGCAGCATGAGGAGTAAAAGCAAGAAGTGTATTTTCATTATTTATCGGCAAATAGTCTTTCCCTCCCGATGACTCAGGAAGGAAAGATGGCTCCAAATATCAGCTTTCCTGATTGGCTATTATCGGCTCATTCTCCAAATTCATCTACTTCCAAATTGCCCACTCTCTCAGCTTTCACTTTCTTCGCCAATCATTTTCAGCCTGACCATTCCAAGCCAAATTCTAACTCATTTCATCATGACCAACTTTCTCGCCGTCCGGAAGGCAGTTCGTGCCTTCATTTTTGCACTTTTCCTGCTTCCTTTTATTACTTCCTGCAAAAAAGAACCCGCCCGCATCCTCGTCTTTTCAAAGACCGCCGCCTTCCGCCACGAGTCCATCGCAGCGGGGAAAGCTTCGCTGCTGAAAATGGCGCAAGAGCGTGGCTTTCAGGTGGATACAACCGAAAACGACTCCGCATTTTACGAGGACAACCTCAAAAAATACAACGCTGTCATCTTCCTCAACACCACCGGCGACGTGCTGAACCCGGAGCAGCAAAACAATTTCGAGCGCTTCATCCAGGCGGGCGGCGGCTACGTCGGCATCCATGCGGCGACCGACACGGAATATGGCTGGCCCTGGTACGGCAAGCTGGTGGGGGCGTATTTCGAGAGCCATCCCAACAACCCCAACGTGAAGGAGGGCGAATATTTCGTCACCGACAAAAACCACCCCGCCTGCGACTCGCTGCCGGAGCGGTTCAAGCGCACGGATGAGTTTTACAATTTCAAGCAAATCAGCCCCGACATCAAAGTGCTGGTCAACATTGACGAAAAGACTTATACCGGCGGCACGAATGGCGACAATCACCCTGCCTCCTGGTATCAGGAATACGACGGCGGGCGCTCGTTTTATACTGCCATGGGGCACACGGACGAGACGTTTTCCGAGCCGCTTTTTCTCAATCATTTGTGGGGTGGCATCAGCTATGTTTTGGGCGGCGACGACCCTAAACCGTTGAATTACAACGCCGTGCGTACCAAGCGGATGCCGGAGGAGAACCGCTTCGCAAAAATTGTCCTGGCGGAAAATCTGGGAGAGCCTATCGAATTGGCAATCCTGCCGAGCGGCAATATTCTATTCATCGAAAGGTATGGCGCAATCAAGGTTTACGACCAAGTGGAAAAGCAAGTGATGGTCATTGACAGCATCCCCGTCAGCACAAAATACACGGATGCGAAGGGTGTAAAAACCGAGGCGGAAGACGGCTTACTCGGCTTGCAGCTCGACCCCAATTTCGAGCAAAACCACTGGGTCTATTTTTACTACTCGCCCGCCGGCAACAAGGCGGTGAACGAGCTTGCCCGCTACGAATTGAAGGATGAACTCACGCTGGTGAGGGAGTCGAAAAAAGTGCTGCTTGAAGTGCCGGTGCAGCGGGAACAGTGCTGCCACACGGGCGGCTCGATTGCTTTCGACGCTCACGGAAACCTCTTCGTTTCCACCGGCGACAACACAAGCCCCCGTGATTTTGCCTACGGGCCCAACGACGAGCGCCCCGGTCGCATCCCCTGGGACGCTCAAAAAGGCTCGTCGAATACGAATGATTTGCGAGGCAAAGTTTTGCGCATTCACCCCGAACCGGACGGCTCGTACACCATCCCCGAAGGCAACCTTTTCCCGAAGGGAACGGAAAAAACCCGCCCTGAAATCTACGTCATGGGCAACCGCAATCCCTACCGCATTTCGGTGGACAAAAAGACCGGCTACCTCTACTGGGGCGAAGTGGGCCCCGATGCCAACAACGACACAATTCCTTTTGGCACAAGAGGTTACGATGAAGTGAACCAGGCGAAAGCACCCGGCTTTTTTGGCTGGCCCTACTTCGTCGGCGACAACCAACCTTACGTGGAATACGATTTTGCCACCGGCAAAAGCAACGAAAAATATGACCCTGCCAAGCCCGTCAACGACTCGCCGAACAACACCGGTTTGCAGGATTTGCCGCCTGCGCAAAAGGCATTTATTTGGTATCCGTATGCCGAGTCGGAGCAGTTTCCGTTGGTTGGCAGCGGCGGTCGGAATGCGATGGCGGGACCCGTTTTTTATGCCTCGGACTTCAAAAATGCCAAGCGCCCTTTCCCCGATTACTACGACGGAAAACTGTTCATCTACGAATGGATGCGGGGCTGGATTATGGCGGTGACGATGGATGAAAATGGCGACTACGCCTCGATGGAGCCGTTCATGGGTAGCTACAAATTCAGCAATCCGATGGACATGGAATTCAGCAAAGACGGCGATTTGTACCTGCTCGAATACGGCAGTGGCTGGTTCAGCGGCAACCCCGACGCCCGCCTTGTGCGCATCGAATACACCGCTGGAAACCGCAAGCCGCAGGTGAAAATGGAGGCAGATAAAACGCAGGCTGCCGTGCCTTTTGCTGCTCATTTTTCCTCGAATGGAACAGTGGATTACGACAAGGACAAGCTGAAATACAAGTGGAATATCGTGTCGCCGGACGGCAAATCGCTGAAGACTTTTTCCACGCCCGACGCCGATTTCAATTTTGACAAACCAGGCATTTACAAAGTCGAATTGACTGTCTCCGACGGCAACGGCGGCGAGTCCGTTTCGACCCTCGAAGTGCAGGCTGGCAACGAGCCGCCGCAGGTCGAACTTGCCATCACACGTGGGAATACCGGCTTCTTTTTTCCGGGTCAATCTTTTGATTATCAGGTGAAAGTGAGCGACAAGGAAGACGGCTCGACCGAATCGGGCGGCATCTCGCCAGACGCCGTGACAGTGACGGTGGATTACTTGGCGGAAGGCTTCGACCAGACCTTGATTGCGCAGGGGCACAAGTCGGCGGAGGGCTTTTCTGCATTTGCCGCAGGCAAAGTTTTGATGGAAAAAAGCGACTGCAAATCCTGCCATTTGCTCGACAAAAAGTCGGTGGGACCCACTTACCTCGATGTTTCGAAAAAATATGCGACCGACCCGAAAGCTGCGGAATATTTAGCCGGAAAAATCAAAAGCGGCGGCGGCGGCGTCTGGGGTGAAGTGGCGATGGCGGCGCATCCGGCGCTGCCTGAAAAAGACGTGGCGGAGATGGTAAAATACATCCTCAGCCTGGCGCAAAAGCCTGCTAACTCATTGCCACTCAAAGGTTCATACACGACCAATATTCCCAAAGGGCAGAGCGACCAAGGCGTTTTCATCCTTCGTGCGGCGTACACTGACAAAGGGGCTAACGGCATTCCCGGCATCCGCTCGGAGCAAGTTTTGGCGCTTCGCAACGCCAGCCTGGGCGCCGCTGGCGCCGACCAATTCGAAGATTTTCTAAAAATGAAAATCCCCGGCACGGAGAACCAGATAATGATTGCGCAAAAAAGCGGCTGTTGGCTCGCCTTCAAACAGATGGATTTGAGCGGCATCGAAAACGTCACGATGGTCGCCACTGCGCCTGCAAATTATGGCATGGTGGGGGGCAGTTTCGAGGTTCGGGTCGGCTCGCCAGAGGGGAAATTGATTGGCGAAAGCTCGTCCATCGAGCCAAAAGCAATGCCGCCAACGGACGTGCCTGCCATGCCTTCGCCGCAAATGGCTTTTGCGAAAATAGCTGCACAGACTGGGAAACAGGACGTGTATTTTGTTTGCAAAAATGAGAAGGCAGGGGCGCAGGGGCTATTTGTGGTGATGCAGGTTATGTTTCAGGGGCAGGCAGCGGGAGGCAAGAAGCTGATGTAATTTTTCGAGCGAAAAATAGTTATTGGCAATTCACCGGGTGACTGGTAGTCACCCGGTAAATTCAACACGACAATAAAAACAACATCATGTCCAACAGAAGAACGTTCATCAAACAATCCAGCGCCCTGGCGCTCGGAAGCCTCGCCGTGGGGCAGGCTTTCGACCTCAATTTTGACAAAAAAGGCTACGACCTCGGTGTTCAATTATACACGCTCATGGCGGTGATTGATGCCGACACGAAGGGCACTTTGGAAAAAGTTGCCGCCCTCGGCTACAAAAACATCGAGTCCGCATTCAGCAGGCAAGGTGGTTTTTATGGCAAAACGGCGAAGGAATTTGCCGCCATGCTCAAAGAAATGGGCTTGACCTGGCGGGCGCACCACGTCCTCGGCGCTCCGTTCAAAATGCCTCCCGGCGCAAAACCGCCGACGGACGCTCAGGGCAATCCCATCAAAATTCCTGCGATGAAAAACCTGAAAGACAACATGCAGGAACTGGTGGACGACGTGGCAAAAGGCGGCATCGAGTACCTCGTCTGCGCAAACATCCCCACTTCGACGCCGGAAGAAGTGGCGGAAGCCGTGACCATCCTAACCAAAACCGGCGAACTCTGCCACAAAGCAGGCTTCCAACTGGTCTATCACAACCACGATTGGGAATTCAAAACGGTCGGAGAATCAACGCCTTACGAAGTTTTCCTGAAGGAAATCCCGTCCGATTTGATGAAGATGGAACTCGACCTCGCCTGGGCGACGAAGGCTGGAATTGACCCGGTGGAATTGTTCAAAAAGCACCCCGGCAGATTCCCGCTCTGGCACGTCAAGGACATTAGCGCCGACTTTTTGACGCTGAAACCAGTCGGTGAAGGCGTGGTGGATTTCAAGCGCATTTTCAAAAGTTCATACGTCGCCGGGTTGAAATATCCCTTCGTGGAGCATGACCAGCCTGCGGATGCGCTTGCCAGCTTGACGGCGAGCAAGAATTGGTTGAAGAAGAATGTCCTGAAGTAAAAAACTGAGGCTCATGTCGGCTTTGGGAGAAAAGTGTCGCCAAACTCCAGTTTGGCGGTGGCTCCCTTCGCCAAACTGGAGTTTGGCGGCACGGAGGCTTCACTCAAACCCGACATGAGCCAAAAGCTGAAAGTTGCTTGTCAAAAAGGCGTTGAAACGTCTTCGACGCCTTTTTGTATTTTTGGAAAAAAATTGAACCATGACAACTATCACTTTGGAAAAACCGCTGACCAATTTGCAGGTGGAATTGCTCAAGCTTTTTTCCCGCAATTTGCCGGAGGAGCGTCTTCTTGGCTTGAAGCAATTGATTTCCAGTTATTTGCGGAATGATGCAGGTGACAAGGCAGAACTGGGTTGGGATAAAAAAATGGACTCAAATGGCAAGGGTATTTCCAAGAATAGTGCGCCAAAAATTGAGATTGAACTGAAGGGACAAACCATCGGAATATTGCCGAGGCAGCTTGTTGAAATAAAGCAATCAATTGAAGAAGCATATTCCATCCTTGATTTAGAAGCAGATTGGGATGATGAAGGCTCACCTGCAATTGACAAGCATACTTTTATCAGGGCTATTCATTTCGTCATGGATTATGCAAGCTGGCTTTTTTATAAACACGGGATAATTCTTGCCCCGCCGCAAATTCTGCCGGGTTCCGATGGCTCAATTGACATACTTTGGAGGTCAATTAATTACCGGATGTTAATCAATATTCCTTCGGATGAGAATAAACAAGCCGAATATTATGGAGACGATATAAAAGACGGAAACAGCATCAAGGGAAAAGTGCCCACAAATGGCATTAAAGAGCATCTGGCATTATGGCTAAACAACCTATCCGTATGAGTGAATTTTGGGAAAAAGAACAAATACCGCCGACTGCTTACCTCTTTCGTTATATCCATAAAAACCAGGTAAACAAGCAGGAAAAGAAGCCTATTCCTAAAGCTATGGACGGCGGTTTTGAAACCTCTTGCGATTGGGACAAATATGCAACTCCCGAAAAAACGAGGGCTTCGCTCGCCCGCCAAACAAAACACAGCGGCGGATTTAAAAACCCGGATGATTATTTTATCGTGCAATTGCTTGTTCAGGATATTCACGAATATCTTCCTTCTCAAAAAGTCGAGCATGACCCTATTCAAAACCATGAGATATTGCCTGACAACAGAGCGCATTCTTTAATAATCGGCGATAAAAGCGACGTGGAAATAAGGTTGAAATTGGTGGATACGTGCAGTTGGGCAATTGCTCCGCCCGCTATTTTTTATGATTAAAACGATGCTGAAATAACCGGAGCGGCGAAGAGATGTCATCTGAAAAAAAAAATTCATTTTTTTTCAGATGACATCTCTGGCGCTCAAAACCACTGAATTAAAAAAACAAAATCATGAAAACCACATCTTCTATTCTCCTCTTTTTCTGCCTGCATTTCACCAACCTGTCCGCCCAAAACAACGGCGAATGGCTCCAACTTTTCAACGGAAAAGACCTGACCGGCTGGGACATCAAAATCACCGGGCACGACCTGAACGACAACTACCTCAACACTTTCCGGGTCGAAAACGGCATCCTCAAATGCAGCTACGACCAGTATAAAAACTTCGACAACAAGTTCGGGCATATCTATTACCGGACGCCGTACTCGCACTACCGCCTGCGGGTCGAGTACCGTTTCACCGGCAACCAAACGCCCGGCGGCGCTGAATGGAACGTGCGCAACAGCGGCGTGATGCTCCATTCGCAACCTGCCGCAAGCCTGACCAAAGACCAACCTTTCCCGATTTCGCTGGAAGCCCAATTCCTCGGCGGACTCGGCGACGGCAAGCCTCGCACGACCGCCAACCTCTGCACCCCCGGCACGATGGTCGAAATGAACGGCAAGCTGAACACCGAGCATTGCATCAATTCAACCTCCAAAACTTACGACGGCGACCAGTGGGTGACGGTGGAAATGCTCGTGCTCGGCGACTCGCTGGTTCAGCACATCATTGATGGGAAGGTGGTTTTCGAATACAACAAACCTGTCGTCGGCGAAGTCGGAGAGATGCGGCAATACTTAGGTTTGGCAGGCGGCTGGTTCGGTCAATACGAGGAAAAACCCTTGAAATCCGGGCATATTGCGCTGCAAGCCGAGAGCCATCCCATTGAATTCAGGAAGGTGGAATTGCTCGATTTGAGCAAAAAATACCAGCCGCAAGTCATCCGGCTGTACGAAGGCGCCGCCCCCGGTTCCGAAAGCTGGACGCAGCAGGAAACCTGGTCGCCCAACCCCTGGGACGACACCTACTTCTTCCTGCGAAACGTCACGACTCCCACCTTGACCGCCTACCTGCCCGACCCTGCCAAAGCCACCGGCACGTCGGTAATTGTCGCTCCCGGCGGCGGTTTTCATTTTCTTTCCTGGAAATCGGAAGGCTCGGAAGTAGCGGAATGGCTCGCCGAGCGAGGCATCGCCGCCTTCGTTTTGAAATATCGCCTCGTGAACACCGGCACGACGGACGAGGAATTTAAGAAAAAGGTGATTGAGCTTTTTTCAGGCTTCGGCAGCGAGCAGGCAGATTCCACCCGTATCCTCAACCGCAATCGGGAAATGGCTTCGGTTGCCCAACTCGCCACGCAGGATGGTTTGCAAGCCATCCGGTTGGTGCGGCAGCGAGCGGCGGAGTGGAAAATATCGCCCGACCGCATTGGCATATTGGGTTTTTCCGCAGGCGCAAGGGTGTCGGCGGGCGCTGCTGCGCAATACGTTGACGCTGCCAGCCGGCCCGATTTTGTCGCCCCGATTTATGGCGGCATGTGGGGCGATTTTAATGTGCCCGCCGATGCCCCGCCGCTTTTTGCGCTCGTGGCGACGGACGATAAGCTGGCAGTGAAAACGACGATGGAATTGTATGAAAAATGGCAGGCGGCGGGCCGCCCGGCGGAGTTGCACGTCTATTCAAAAGGGGGTCACGGGTTTGGAATGAATAAAAAAGGCATGCCGAGCGACGACTGGATTGAGCGGTTCGGCGAGTGGCTGAAGGCAAGTGGGTTTTAATGATTTAAACATCGCTTATCCTGATAAACACATAGTCACATAGACAACATAGTTTTTTGAAAATCAGCCTTCTATCCCGAGAAATCGGGACAAGTTGTGGTCTATGTGACTATGTGTTTAAAAAATATAGCGGTGTTTATACTCGGCGCCAATAGGTTTTGTGCAAAGTTGATAAGGGTTGATGAGGTTAAT
>CAZHLB010000232.1:0-9166 GCA_964533005.1 uncultured Saprospiraceae bacterium | reverse complement strand
CCCGCATCCCGAGAACTCGGGGATGCGGGGTCTCAAAACCCCGCCGCTCGAACAGACCTCCCTCCAAAGCGGTCTCACCTATGAATTTGCAAATATCCTGAATACTCTCGTTTGGCAAGGTCGTTCAGGCGAATGATGTAAAAGTACGTTCCGTCGGGCAAGCCAGTGTTTTGATACGTGCCATCCCAGGTGTTGGCGTAGCCAATTTCCTGGAAAACCAGGTTGCCCCAGCGGTTGTAAACAATCACCTCGTTGTCGCCGAACCGCTCGATGTTTTCAATTTTGAACACCTCGTTTGTCTCGTCGCCGTTCGGCGAAAATCCATTGTAAATAATGATGCTGTCCAGCTTGGCGCAAGCCACATCGAGCCGCACCGTCGCCGTATCGCAACCTACCGGGCTGCACAAAACGTACTGAAACGAGTCTTTGCCGCAGAAATCTGCAAACGGCAGATAATCAACCGTTTGGTCGGCATTGAGCGCCGTCAGACCGAAGTGGGGCCCGATGCCGCCAGTTGCCGGACTCAGCACCGTGAGCATCACGGGCAGGCAAATTCCGAGTGTGTCGTTGGCTAAGATGTCAATGTTTACGGGTGTGTTCAGTGCGGTAGTTGCCGTGTCGTCAACGGCAGTGGGGGGAAGGGAATTGAAACATGGGTCGCCGGTATCGGGGACAACCGTGACCAGGACGAGTGTGGTGTCGCAAGTGCCGTAGCTGTCGCAAATCACGATGCAGGCGGTGTCCGTTCCGAGGGCGATGCCTTGCGCTTGCAGGCACAAACCTACGGCGTCGAGGGTGAAACCCACCTGGTCGCCGGAAGAGGCAGGGCAATAATTTTCAATGCTCAAAACATTGCCTGCCAATTCACTGATGTCAAAACAATAGGTCTCGGATTGACCGAGCAGGATGGTGTCAAGAATTATGCCGCTCTCCGGCACGGTCACAATGACGCAAAAGTACACCGTGTCGGTGTTGCCCATCGTGTCGGTGAGCAGAAAACACGCCTGGTCTTGCCCCTGCATGAAGGTCGTCCAGGTCACGCAGTGCGTCGCCGGGTCGTAGTCGAAGTCAACGCTTTCGCCGCTGTCGCCGGGACAAAGGTTCTCCACCGACTCCACCGGAAACGGCAGGCTCGACGTGTCAATGCAAAACGAGCCGGTGAAATTGACCAGCAGCGTGTCCATGATTTTGTGCGAAACGGCGGTGCAAAGCGAGTAGTCCACCGTGATAATCATGTAGGTCGTGTCGCAAACGCCGAGGTCGTCGCAGACGACAATGCAAGCCTGCTCGGTGCCGCCGCATTTTATCGGCTCGTATTTCACGCAAAAATTAGCCGTGTCAATGAAAAAGCTGACGTATTCTCCGCTGGCGTCTTCGCAGGCATTCGAGACGGAGACCACCGTACCCAACAATTCCGTGCTGTCGAGGCACAAAACGTAGGGCAGCCCATCAGCAGGAACGGTGTCCCGATAAATGAAGCTGGGCGGCAATTGCAAGCATTCGACGATGACGGTCAGTGTGTCTTTGTCGCCATTGCTCAAGTCTATTGCCACGATTTTGTGCGTACCCTGGCTGAAATCAAGCTCCGTTCCCTGCGGCAGCAAGCCAAAATTCAAGCCGATGATGCTGGCGGTTTGGTTCACCATCACGGTCACTTCCATGTTCGAATACGTGTTGCCGGGAGCGCCGCCGGAGATGGAAAGCGCCGAAGGTTGGTGCGTCCAGTCGCCCGCCGAGTCCCAGTCGTTGAGCATTTCGACCAGGTCGGGAATGTTCTGAAACGTGCCCGAATGCGTCTGCCCGTTCACCGTCCAGGCATCGAGCAGGTAGGGGCCCATGTTGCCCAAACCGAAAAGGGTGTTGTATGTGTACGTGATGGTGGTGTCGAAATCGCAGCCCGAAGCCGACGCCGAGTACGGCAAGCCGTCCATCAAAATCATGAAATGCGACAGGTCGCCGGCGGGCAGCGGGATGCACACGCCGAGGGTTGCATCGCAATCCAGCGTGTGAACTTTTAGCGTGTCCACCGGGAAGATTGTGCCCGCACGGAGGCTGAGAAAGGCGAATGTCAGGAGCCAGGCGAGGCTCCATTTAGCAACTGTGTTCATGGGAAAAATTTTAGTCCCAGATTGGCAATGAACTACATAGCATGTCCTTGCGCCGAAGGGCGACGCCAGTTTTTTTTGCCAAACTTTTTTTTTTGCGGAATTAAACCGGAAGTGTTTGCCGGAAGGCGCTTGTCTTTTGCGAAAGCTCCTTTTGTGGAGGAAGTATCAGTGTGAGAAGGCTTGTGGTTGTTGCCAGATTAAGTTTTTTGAGGATGTACGAAAATTGTGCCAACAGGAAAGGGGAAAAGATTATGTGAGGCAGACTCCCCTACAAAAACGCCAAATCAAACCGCTCCACCCACTCCTCGAATATCGGCGCCCGCAGCCGCAAGCCGCCCTCCCCGGTCAGCACGAAGCGGTGGCGCAGCAGTTTTTTCAGGCTTTCCTGGTCGGGGACGGGCTGGCGGCGGACGATAGCTCGGACACCGGGTTATTTCATCAGCGCCTGGAATTCGGGCAGGTGGCGGAAGGGAGCAAAGAGGTCGTCGGCTTGGAGATACAACTTTAGGAAAGGTTCTTTTTTGATTGCTTTTTCCAGAATTGAAAGCGCCGCCGGGTATTCCTTTCGAAGCACGTGGGCGAGCGCTTTTCCGTAATACATGCCTTCATCTTCAGGCAGGCTCATTGCCTTTTCCAAATCTTGGTCAGCCATTGCCTGCTCTCCCAAACGAAGGTGGGTGACTGCGCGCAGCGCAAGCCAATCGGCATCTTCCGGTTCGAATTCAATCGCCTTGTTTAAGTCTTGTAGGGCGAGGTCGAATTTGCCTGTTTGCAGGTAGGTTTGACCTCGGCGAGCAATTGCCCATGTATATTTTTCATCCAATTCAATGGCTTTGGAAAAGTCTGCCAATGCCTCCTTGTATTTGCCCATGCGACGATAAGTTTCGCCTCTGCCGACAAATGCTTCATCTGATTTTTCATCCAAATCTATGGTTTTGGAAAAGTCAACCAACGCTTCCTCGTATTTGCCCATCTGCCGGAAGGTTCTGCCTCGGTTGACGATTGCCCAAGTGTATTTTTCATTCAATTCGATGGCTTTGGAAAAGTCAGCCAATGCCTCCTCGTATTTGCCCATTTGACGGTAGGTTAAGCCTCGGTTGGCAATTGCCCAAGTGTATTTTTCATTCAATTCAATGGCTTTGGAAAAGTCAACCAATGCCTCCTCCAATTTGTCCATAGCCTGGTAGGTTTCGCCTCGCTTGGCAATTGCCCAAGTGTATTTTTCATTCAACTCAATGGCTTTGGAAAAGTCAACCAACGCCTCCTCGTATTTGCCCATTTGACGATAGGTTTCGCCTCGGTTCGCAATTGCCCAAGTATATTTTTCATTCAATTCGATGGCTTTGGAAAAGTCAGCCAATGACTCCTCGTATTTGCTCATTTGACGGTAGGTTTCGCCTCGACTGGCAATTGCCCATGTGTATTTTTCATCCAACTCGATGGCTTTGGAAAAGTCAGCCAATGCCTCCTTGTATTTGCCCATCTGACGGTAGGTTTCGCCTCGGCTGGCAATTGCCCAAGTGTATTTTTCATTCAATTCGATGGCTTTGGAAAAGTCAGCCACTGCTTCCTCGTATTTGCCCATCTGACGGTAAGTTTCGCCTCGGTTGGCAATTGCCCATTTGTATTTTTCATCCAACTCGATGGCTTTGGAAAAGTCAGCCACTGCTTCCTCATATTTGCCCATCTGACGGTAGGTTTCGCCTCGGTTGGCAATTGCCCCTTTGTATTTTTCATCCAACTCGATGGCTTTGGAAAGGTCGGTCAATGCCTCCTCGTATTTGCCCATTTGACGGTAGGTTAAGCCTCTCATGGCAATTGCCTCTTCGTCTTTTTCATCCAACTCGATGGCTTTGGAAAAGTCGGTCAATGCCTCCTCGTATTTGCCCATTTGACCGTAGATTGCGCCTCGGCTGGCAATTGCCCAATCGTACTTTTCATCCAACTCGATGGCTTTGGAAAAGTCGGTCAATGCCTCCTCGTATTTGCCCATTTGACCGTAGGTTTTGCCTCGGCGGGCAAATGCCTTTGCATTTTTTTCGTCCAATTCAATAGCTTGGGATAAATGGTTGATGCTTTGTTCCCAAGAACCTGATAACCTGTAAAAGTGGCCCAGCATGGAGCAACATTCACACTTTGCCACAAGGCTCAAATTATAGGCATCTAACTCTTGCAATAATTTGACTCCATTTTCCACCTCATCTGACTGGTATTCTTTCCAAACCTGCATCAAAGCCTCCCCCGTCCTTTCCACTTTTCCATTCAATTGTTCGTGTCCCGCCGAAAAGACAGACTTGGCAATACTTTCAGCAAATCTCCATCGCCACCGAAAAGCAAGAAAATAAGCCTCGACGCTTTCGGGCAAATTCCTTTCAAGGTCAAAAGACAGCGCATGAAAAACCCGCTCGACCTCCCAGTTTTTCCAATTCTGCGACTCATAACAGTCTTTGTCGAACAAGTTCAAGTCTGCCTGACAGAATGAATAGTAGCTCGCCAACTTGGAATGGGTAATTCTCAGCGAAGAAGGGGAGGTGTTTTTCAAGTGTCGCACCATCAATTCCCGCACTTTTTCGTGGTAGAAATAGCCCCTGCTTTTTTCTCGGCGCACGAAACTTTGGTTGATGAGCCAGGTGAAGAGCGCAGTCACGTCTCCTTCGTAGGCGGCGGCAAGGATGTCTTGGTTGAACTGCCGGGGCACGGCGGCGAGCAGCGCCACCTTTCGCTTGTCTTCTTCGGGCGTCCATTGCAGGAATCGCTCGACGGCATTTTTGCTGATGTCGGGCAAGGGAAAGCCCGGCTGCGGATGGGTGGATGCCAGCAACTCCACCAGCACCGGCAAGCCTCCGGTGTCTTCGTGGATTTGCCTGACCAGCGCCGGGTCGGTGATGTCCTTGTTTGCCAAATAATGCCCTGTTTCTTCTTCGGTGAAAGGCTCCAGCGAGAAATGGCAAATCATGCTGCCAAGCTTTGTCCAGTGCTGCTCCAAAGGCTCCCTGCCTGCGATGACGAAGGAGAGGTTGACGTGCAAATCACCAAACTCGAAATTCAGCAATGCCAACAGCCATGCGCCGAGTGTGTCGCTGGTGCGCTCGAAGGTGTCGAACAGCAACACGAGCCGCCTTTTTTCGCAGGCTTTTTCCAACAGGGAAATGAAAAGCGGGGTGAGGATTTTTTCAGGCTCCCGGATGAGTTGCGTTTCGTCTTTGTTGCCCCAGCGGTTGATGCTGTACTGAAGCAACTCGAACATTTTATCGCCGGTTGCCTTGCTGTCGAGGCTTTCGAGCGCCACCCCGACGCCGGGCAGGCTTTTGGCGGATTTTATCGCAAAATCGGTGACGCCTTTGGTCAGAATTTCCAGTGCGCCGTGCGGGGCTTTGGGGTCGCTTTCGATTTCCTGCCGCAGCTCTCTGAATTTTTTGAACCGCTCCTCAAACTCTTTGTGGGTGAAGTCTTCCTCTTTCAGTTTCTCTGCAACGAAGCCCATCGCCTCCGCCGGAGAAGCATGTTTTTCCTCGCATTTGACGACAAGCGTTTGGATGGGAAGGGTGGCGGTGGCGATGGTTTCAAATTGTTCCAGCAAGGTGCTTTTTCCGACGCCGCCCTCGCCGGTGACGGAGAACAGCAGAAAGTCAGGTTCCTCCGATTCAAGGTTTTGGCGGAAGGTGGCTTGCTGTTCTTTTCTGCCGATGAAATTCTTTTTTTGCTGCGCTTCCCGGCGTGATTTCCAGGAATTTTTTTGACTGGGCATGGCTGGGTTCAGTTTGTGAAAAGGTAAGTGAATGGGGGTAAAAGTAGGTACGGCAAAGCATAAAATGAAAGCGGCTGAACGGGGTCGTTCAGCCGCTTTGTCGGAACCGCTCCATCGTGCGGGGTGGGTTAGAAATGTCATCTGAAAAATAATTTCATTTTTTTTCAGATGACATTTCTGGCGCTCAACTCAGGCAACCTTCACCGAAGTCAAATTCATTCCCCGGCATCTTTCAAAATCTTGCGGTACAACCAATCGCTTATCCAAAATCCCGTCTTCTTTTTCAGCATTTCCAGCACCGGAGCGAGGCTTGCCAAGTGTCCAGCCAACTTTGCTTCCAGCAAAACCCCGAGCAAACCGGTAATTTTTATTCCAAGTCCGGTAGCCATTTGCCGGGCTTCCATATCGTCCACCAAGAGCAAATCAGCTTTCAATTCAAGCGCCAGCACGATGGCTTCCGCTTCTCCTTCATCCACCGCCTGGGAAAATTTTTGAAAGGAAGCCAGGTCGGCAATACTTTTCACTGCCACCGCTTCGGATTGAATAAGAGGAGCTAACTCTTCGGGTGCATGAAAAGCCAATAGTTCTTGATAGACTTTTGAAGGGATTACCACGTCGTGAAATAGCTTCTCCAGCAATGAAAATTGCCGAATTTGAAGAAGGTTGGAAATAACGGAGGTGTCGCTAACAACTATCAAATTCCCAGGCTTTTCAAGTTAGCAAGGTCGGTTTCAAGGTCTTGCACGGTGTAGTGAATCGGAATTTTCCGCTTCCCCAATTCTCGCTGAAATTGCATCCGGTGAATGCCTGCAAAGGCTGCTGCTTTGCCGAGGGACAGGATTTTTCGCTCATACAAGCACGCCGCCAACTCAATGAGAAACTCTTGCTCATTCAAGCCGCTGGATGCTAAAATTTGGTCGGGAACGTGAATGGTAAACATGGTTGTAAATTTCGTTTTCAAAGGTAGGCATTCAGGCGCTTGCTTTTATCAACATTCCTGAATGACTTCCAGCTACACATCGCCGACATGGATTTGGAATTTTCTATTCCAGCAATTCACGCCCGGTCAATCTTCACCGAAGTCATCGTCAGCGCCCCCGCCACCGCCTTGTCGTTGTAAAGCGCAACGTTCTCCTCTTTTTCCTGCAATCCAAGCACGTACAACAAAGGCAAATAATGCTCCGCCGAATTGATTGCCAAATCAAAAGCCTTGCCTTGCGACCTGAAATTGACCAAAGTCGAATGGTCGCCGGAAAGGATGGCGGTTTTCATTTTTTCGCTGGCTTCGGCTGCCCAATCGAAGGCAAAACTCTCGTTCAACCTGCTCCAGGCTGCCATGCCGAGGTTGTGGACGATGTTGCCGCTGCCGACAATCAGCACCCCTTTTTTGCGCAGCGACGCCAGTTCCTGCGCCAGTTCGTAGTGCTGCTGCGGGGTTTTGTTGTAATCGAGGCTCATCTGCAAAACAGGCACGTCGGCATTCGGATACAAATGTTTGATGACCGACCATGCGCCATGGTCAAGCCCCCATTTTTCATCCAAACCCACCTGCGTTTTGGTCACGGTTGCCTGCGTTTCCTTCGCCAACTGCGGGCTGCCCGGCGCCGGGTATTGCACGTCGAACAAGGCTTGCGGGAAGCCGCCGAAATCGTGGATGGTGCGTGGTTTTTCCATCGCCGTGACGAAAGTGCCCCTCGTTTCCCAGTGCGCCGAGACGCAGAGGACGGCGGCGGGTTTGGGTATCCCCTCCCCCATTTTGCGGAAGCCCGCCGTGAATTCATTTTCCTCGATGGCATTCATCGGGCTGCCGTGACCCATGAACAGGACGGGCATGCGCTCGGTGGCGGCGAGCGGTTCGGTCATTTTATTTAAAGTGCTGAGTTTCATGGCTGCTCCTGCGACTGGCACGAGTGCCAGGGATTTTAAGAAGTTTTTGCGGTTCATGTTTTTATGATTTGAAAACAAAGGTCGCTCCTGGCGACAAAGTTGAAGCACCCGAATATCGAAAACTGAAGGTAAAAAACAGGAAACGAGCTGCCGGAAATTGGCTGGAAATTGCGCCGGAAATATTTTACCCACACTTGAATTGCTTGGTTATTTTTGCCGGAACTGGGAAGAAAATTACACACGACATGACAAAACTTCAAACACCGGACGATTACCAAAATCTCCTCCTCCGCATCTCCGAAACTTACACCACCGGGCAGGCAAGAGCCGTCCAAGCCATCAACACAAATTTGCTGGAAACCTATTGGCACATCGGGTAGCACATCGTCGAGTTCGAGCAGGGCGGCAACGCCAAAGCCGAATATGGAACGGGGTTGCTCAACAAGCTTTCCAAAGACCTCAAAATGAGGCATGGCAAGGGATTCAGCCGACCAAATCTGAACAACATGCGGATGTTTTACCTCCGATTTCCAGAGGCTGTCTCATAAGTCAATTTTTGAAAAGGGTCGCCAAATATGATTTCACTCAACGACTCAACGACCCTACAAATCCAAATCATTGCCTGGCGATGTTGCGTCTTTGCGTGAGATATTCTGCCACTTCATTTTCAAATTGACTTATGATACAGCCTCGAGCTGGTCGCATTACGTCGAATTGATTCCGATTGACCTCGACCTCGAACGGCAGCGGCTGGAGTCAGCTTTGAGAAAATGAAAAAGTAAAAGCCATTGCAGGCGAGCGGTAACGGAACGTGAAGCGTTACAATTGCTTCACGAATTGCACCTCTGCGCCGATTTTCACTTCCTCGCCGACCAGGACGCCGCCGGTTTCCAGCGCAGCGTTCCAGTTCAGTCCCCAGTCTTTGCGGTTGATTTTGCCGGTGAGCGAAAACCCAGCCTTTTCATTTCCCCACGGGTCTTTGTTGATGCCGCCAAATTCTACGTCGAAAGTCACCGGGTTGGTGATGCCTTTGATGGTCAGGTTGCCTGTCAGTTTGTAGTCGTCGCCGCCCGTATTTTTGAAGGACGTGCCTTCAAAAGTCAGCTCCGGGTGGTTTTCTACGTCGAAGAAATCAGCGCTTTTCAGGTGAGTGTCCCTGTTTTCTTCATTGGTGAAAATGGAGGCTGCGTCAATGGTTGCCCGAACGGAGGCGGTGGTAAAATCCGTCCCGGCAGCATTGATTTCCGCATTGAATTTCCTGAATTCGCCTTTCACGTTGGTAATCATCAGGTGCTTGACCCGGAAGGTAATTTCGCTGTGCGAGGGGTCTATGACCCATTTGGTGGTTGCCATTTTTTGAATTTTTTTCGTAACTGTTTAGCACGTCTGGCTCCCTGCGTCTCCAAGTCGCTTTTGTCATCTT
>CAZHLB010000231.1:0-9179 GCA_964533005.1 uncultured Saprospiraceae bacterium | reverse complement strand
CCAAATCATCTTCCAGCAGCCCAAATTCATCATCATTTAAAATGTCGTCCCACGAGCCGGTTTGCTTTTGCGCATAATTGAGCAAGCCATGTTTGTCATGTTGCATAAGCTGCTCCTTTTTGGCTTCATTGTCCCGCATGGATTTCAGGCGGGCATGTAATTGGTGCTCTTGCATACCGCCGCCCGGCTCTGGCGCCCGCTTGTTTTTTTCATAAAAATCATTGATTTCCTGGAAGGAAGATATCAGCCGCTCGTCTTCATTTCTGGCAGGCGAAGCAGCCGCTTTCGTGTTCAGCAACCCAAAAGGGTCGTCGTTGAAAATATCTTGCAATGATTTTTTATCCGACATGGTTTTGCTGCATTTTTTTCACTCTCAAAAAAGCCAATACCTCCGCCAAGCGCCGCTCCAGCGGGTCGTTTGCTTGCAGGCTTGGGTCTCGTTTGTGAGTGGCAACAAAATCCTTGATTTTGTCCCAAATCAGCCCCGCCTCCTCCAAGCTCACCTGTATTCTCGTCGCTTCGATGACGTCCTGAATTACCTTCAACACCTTGGGCGTCACGTCCTTAGACAATATTTCATAAGCCTTTTGAAAAGGATTTATCCGGTCTATCAGGTCAATATGCAAATCGTCGATGTTGACAAATTGCCCCGCCATGCGGATGAAGCGCCTGTCGCCTCCGGCGCTGCCCGATGAACCGGCTGTGGGTGCGCTCAAATTCAGTTTGCTAAATGATTTCGCCTCGTCCTGCGTCAAATCGGGATATACTTTCTTTACGATTTTGGGAATTAATGTTGCCTCGATATCCGCCTGCGATACTGCTTTCGCAAGGGCGGCTTTGTATTCTTCATCTTCCCGGATTGCCTTTTTTATCACGCCCGTGTCGAGGTGCAGGTTATTTTTCACCACCGAATCCAGCACCACATATTGCCGCACTTCTTCCACTTCCTGCGCCGACAGCTCCGGGTACTTTTTCTCAATGATTTTTGGAATTAAGACCTTGTTGATGACCTCCGGGTCTATCGTGCCGGGCAGGGCTTTGAGCATCGTGTTGTCCTGCAACACGCTGGCTTTCAGGTCGTTGAGGTCGCTTTCGATGATGTCTTTCGTGCGTTTGGAACTGGGCGTTTTCAAGCCCCGCACTTTGATTTCGCCTGCCGCTGCCTGGTCTTGGTCGTCGAGTTTGGTTTTGAATTTAAAATTGGGCGCCAGCACCTGCTCCATGAGCAAAGAAGCGGTGATTGCCTTGAGCATGTTGTTCACCGAGAGTTTCACCAGGTCGTCCGCAGCATCAGGCTGGGCGATGAGGTTGGTAAATTGAGCGTGGGTTTTGTTGTTGCTGTCACGGGTGCAGCGACCGATGATTTGGATGATTTCCGTCAGCGAACCCCGGTAGCCCACCGTCAGGGCGTGTTCGCAAAAGGGCCAATCGAAGCCTTCTTTTGCCATGCCGAGGGCGATGATAAGGTCGAGGTCGTCCACCGTTTGGATGTTGCGCAGGTATTCCACCACCCGTTCCCGGTCTTTCGGCTGGTCGTTCACCAAATCCGCCACCCGAAGCAGTTTGCCGTCTTTGTGCCGTTTCAAAAAAATAATGCCCGTCTCCGCATCCACTTTCAGCACCTCGCCGACGGCGTCCAAAATGGTGTCCACCTCCTTGTGTTTGTCTTTCGTGGACTCGCCGGAGTTGACGTTGGGGATGTGCAAAATCGTCTTTTTGTCCGTGTCCAATATTTCTAAAATGGCGCTGGTGTACTTGCCTTGGTAAAAATGATAGCCGATGCCCAGCGACTTCAAATGCACGTAGCCATTGAGTTGCTGGTAATAATTGTAGGTCACTTTCGTGAATTTCGCCTCGTCTTCCGGCAATAAAACCGGCACGCTGTCGCCCCGAAAATAGGAGCCGGTCATCGCCACGATGTGCGCCGTGGACTTCGCCATGACCGAGCGCAGCAACTCCCCCAGCCGACTGTCTTCGTCGGCGGAGACGTGGTGAAATTCATCCACCGCCAGCAAGGTGTCGTTGAATTGCGTGGTATCCACCTCGTCGAAAGCGAAGCGCAGGGTGGCATGGGTGCAAATCAAAATCCGCTCGCCTTTGCCCAGAAAATTTTTGAACGCCTGCACCTTGCTCTTGCTCCCGTCCATGCCGGGTGTGCAGAGATTGTAGGCATCGTTGGGCGTCCAGTCGGCAAAAAAGCCGTGCTGCCGCAGCTTCGCCGCTGCGAAAGAGCCGCCAATCGAACGCTCCGGTACTGCCACGATGACCTTTTTCAGACCCTGCCGCTCCAGCTTGTCCAACGCCAGAAACATCAACGCCCTCGATTTGCCGGAGGCGGGCGGCGCTTTCAGCAGCAGGTATTGGGCGTCTCGTGCCTGGTAGGCTTTCGCCTGCATTTCCCGCATCCCGTTGGCGTCGGTCTGCGAGCTTTGCCCGGTGCGGGCATAGGTGACGTGTACGATGTCGGGCATGCTACTTATTTTTTAATGCTTTGATTTCCCGTTCTATTTCTTCCAAATCCTGTTGTTCTGCCAGCCAGGCTTCGTGCGTTTTCCGCTTCTCATCGAACTGCTCATAAACCTTGCCTACCCTTTTCTCCATTTGCGCGTTGCTGACCGAACCGGCAGTCTTCAGCACCTTTCGGTCATTGAAAGCAATTATCTTGTCCACGTTGTCTTTCCAGAATTGCATGGTGATGTCTTTTCGGTCTTTCACCCGCAATTCTGCCGTTTCTAAAAAGATGATAACCAGCCGGTTGAGCGTGTCTATCTCATCGGCGCTCAAGTAATTTTTTGCAATAAATATATCCTGCTTGCGAACGACAGACCCCTTCCAGGAAGTCAGCGCCATGTTCGGCTGACTGGCATTGGCTCGTGAAACCACAATTTCGGCAGCAGTCTTTCCGCAGACCGCAAACAGCAGCTTGTTCTGCGTTTCGGCAAAGAACATCTGCGTTGCCTTGTCATTTGCCTCGTAGTCGCTGCTCAGGGCGAACAAGTCCCGCACTTTCTGATAGAACCGCTTTTCAGACGCCCGGATGTCCCGGATGCGCTCCAGCAATTCATCAAAATAATCGGGCCTGCCATCCGGGTTTTTCAGCCGCTCATCGTCCATGATGAAGCCTTTTACCATGTACTCTTTCAGGTTGCGGGCTGCCCAAATCCTGAACTGCGTCCCCCGCTTGCTGCGCACCCGGAAACCGATTGCCAAAATCATCTCCAACGAATAGAAAACTACGTTGTATTGCTTGCCGTCAGCGCCAGTACTTAAGTAATCCTTAATAACTGAATTTGGGTTTAACTCCTTTTCATTCAGGATATTAGATATGTGCATGCTGATGTTTGGCACGGAGGTGTCAAAAAGTTCTGCAAGCTGATTTTGATTCATCCAGACCTGCCCATCCCGGGCGTACAGCACCACGGACGCCTTCCCGTCAGCCGTGTGATAGATGATGATGTCCTGTTTGCTTTTGTCTTCCATGTGTTATTATTTTTTGCCTTTCTTTTTCTCCTTTTTTCCCTCGAACAACGTCCCCTTCACCTGCTCCTCCGCTATCATTTGCTCATACAATTTGAATAGGTATTCCAGCCGCTCCTCGTCGCTGCCGAAGGGCTTGCTGCGGTAGCACCGCTCTACGGCGAGGTCATTTTGCCGGTGCGCTTCCCGCAAGCCCGGCGGCATTTTGTCGGGGTCGTAGAGCTGCGCCAGGGTCTTTTCGGAGTGTGCTTCCCGCTCTTCGAGGATGCGATAGACGTGGGTTTCGAGGTCTTGTTTTTGGGCGGGGGTGATTGAGGGGAAGGGGAAGGTGTTGTAAACGAGCGCCGTTGAATACCGGTAGTCCATTTTCAGCCTGCCACCCACTGCCTTTAGCCAAGTCATGTGCATCCTTGAAGTAACCATAGAAAATGCCCATGGTGCTGCGTCATAAATGGCATTTGCCAGATTACTGATTATGGTGCTTTCATCTAAAAAACCGATAGGTACATATTCTCTTCGCTCAGACGACACTGAAGGCACAATAACAGAATTAGTTTTTTTAAACCTTATCTCAGCAAAGCTATGGGATGAATTAGCCAATCCGTTGGTTGCTTCTCTATCGCTTGACAAGCGGTGTTGTTTAACTTTTTCCATTCTGTCTTTAATAAACTCAAACTGCTCGGCTTCACTTAATTCACTATCCTCAATCCAAATACACCACCTTGGAATATCATTGATAAACTCCTTCGACCCCGTAAATTTTTTCAAAAACCGCTTGGCGCCAGGATTTGTAGCAAGCACGGATTTATATTCATCTTCAGTCAACAGCAAATGCCCTCCGTCATTGGGCATGCTGCCAAAGTTCATTGCAGGCAATTTCGAGAGTAGATTTCTCCTGCCAAAAACATAAACCGTGTCAGCCTCGATTAAATAGGGAGAGATATTTTTTACGGTGATTTTTAGCGTGTCATTAATAATGAATTTGGGTTTGCCGGAGACATTTCTAATTCCCAAAACAATCACGATGACAGCGGCTTTTGCCTTCGCCATATTTGTCCATTTGAAAGATTGCCGGGCAAAGTCAATTTCAATTTCATCCTTTAAAATATGGGGCCAAAGGTTCGCCACCTGCGAACCCTGGCATATTGAGTTGGTTGCAACGAAAGCGCATTTTGCATTGTGTTTTCGGATAAAATTAGCGCCTTTAAAAAACCAACAAGCCACGTAATCCAGGTCATTATATCCGTCCACCTTTCCGTGAAATACGAATTTCATATCTGCTTTTTGTTTGTCATCCAGCACCCTTGCTCCCAAATACGGCGGGTTCCCCAACACAAACACCTCCCCGTCCATCTCCTTCGGGCAAACCTCCTCCCAATCCAGCCTGCAAGCATTCCCCTGCACGATATTCCCGGTGCTTTTGAGCGGCAGCGCAGGCAGGCTGCGCCCAAATTCCTTAAAAAATTCCTGGTTCATCTGATGTTCCGCCAGCCAGAGGGAAAGCATGGCGATTTCGTGGGCGAAGTCGTCGAGTTCGATGCCATAAAAACGGTCGAGGGAAATCTCGGAAAACTGGGGGCTATGCGTCTGATTGATGCGGTTTACCTCTTTAAAAATGGACATTTCGAGCCGTCGCAATTCTTTGTAAGCGATGATGAGAAAGTTGCCGCTGCCGCAGGCGGGGTCGAATACCTTGATGAGCCAGAGGTGGCGGAGCAGTTCTTTGAGCTTTTTCAAGTTGCCCTTCGCCGCCTCGAATGCCTCGTACAATTCATCCAAAAAGAGGGGTTGGATGACTTTCATGATGTTGGGCACACTCGTGTAGTGCATGCCCAGCCCGCCCCGGTGCTCGGGCGAGACGACCGCCTGAATCATGGAGCCGAAAATGTCGGGGTTTATGTCACGCCAATGCAATCCACCACATTCGATAAGGGCGCTGCGGCTTTTCCGGTCAAAAACGGGTGCAGGATGCGGGTTTTTGAACAAGCCGCCATTGACGAAAGGGAAAGCTTCAAGGTAGGCAGGGAGGTTTTTCCGGCGGGCAGGCTCGGTGTTCAGCACCTCGAAAAGCTGGTCGAGGTAAGCGGCAAGGTCGCTGCCGTCCTCCTGCGTGTGGCTGCTGACAGCGCCGGTGAACTGGTGGGTAATAAAAATGCCCGTGTCTTCCGCAAAAAAGCAAAAGAGGAGGCGTGAGAGGAAGACGTTGAGGTCGTGCAGGTCTTTGGGCGAGCGGGTAGGATTGCTTTTTTTGATTTCGTCGAAGAGCTTCGCCATGCGTTCGGCGGCTTTGACGTCGGCGGGGTTTTCGTGCTGGTGCTGCGCCTTTTCCATGCCCGCCCAAGGCAGGAAAAAGTCGAAGTGACGGGCGAGGTCTTGAATAGGAATGTCGAGCGAGTCGAGGGTTTTTCGGTCGAAAGCCAGCAGGGTTTCAAAGTCGGTGACGAGCAGGAAGCGGGGGTTGTGGCGAATGGCTTTGTCGTAGGTTTTGCAGCGGTCGAGGAGGTCTTGCAGGTCTTCGCCGGGGTCGGCGGTTTTGAAAAAGAGGTTCTTTTTCCAGAGGATTTCGCCGGGGATGGCGGAGAGGTTCAAACCGCCTTTTTGCAGGCGGGCAATAGAGGCTTTGGGCTGCCCGTAGGCGAGGAGCAAGTCGTAAATCAAGGTGTCTTGATGCAGATTGGCGACTAATTTTTGAAGGTTCTCTTCGATTTGGGCGATGTTCATTTTTGCTGTTGGTTTGAGTAAAACACCGGCGAAATTCGGAACCCTGCCGGCGTTGCGTCATTGCGTTCGCAAAATAGAAAACCTCCGGCGAAAAAAGGGCAAGTGACAAGAAGCGGTAGGAAGCATTTACGGAGCGGTGAAAACGTAGCTCGTGAATTTCCTCCCCGCCGGTCGAACATATACCCGACGAGCAGGGAATCTGTTGCGGATGAGTTTTTGAGAATATTCAACGACGTTGTGGTGGGCGTGTGCAGTGAGCATTTCCACGAAATCGAGGACAACCTTCATGGTTGAAGCTTTTTGTAAGGTGTACGGCGATGCTTTTTCAAAAGCTCATGAGAATCCCAGCCTTTTTCTTCCCAAATCTTATCGGCTTCATCTTTGGCTCTTTCCAGAAAGTATTCGGAAATCATTGCCTTGATGGCGAGCAAGTCCTTGTCGGCAATATTGTCCGCAAAGAGTTTCAGCAATTCTAATTGCAGATTGCTGAATGGCTGAGGAATGGCAGGCGCTGCGTTCATTTTTAGATTTTTAACTCAAACAAAAGTGCTTCGTTTTTTCGGAAAACTCGGCAAGGTTTGCAAAGGTTTAAAAATTGGTAAAAAGCTACAGCTCGAGTTTGTTACTTTTGGGAAAATGAAAAAAAAGCTCACCGACATCATCTTCTCCTTCCCCAGCCAACTGCTGGCACTGCACCTGCGCAGCAACCTCCTGCTGGTCTTCACCTGGGTCGTGCTGGCGATGTTTTTGACCGGCAACCTGGGAGTCAAATTCGGCATGAACTTCCTGTTTCTTGCGCCGGAATACATGGGAAAAGTGGGCTTTTGGAGTTTTTTCTACGTCGGCGTCGGCTTCGGGGCGCTGGTGATGAGTTGGAATCTGACGATCTATCTTTTGAACGCCTACCGCTTTTCTTTCCTCGCTTCGTTGAGCCGCCCGTTCACCAAATTTTGCTTCAACAACATCATTTTGCCCGGTGGCTTTGCCGTGCTTTTTTTGGTCTATCAAATCCGCTTCGATTTGTACTACGAATTGAAGCCGCTGGGCACGGCGCTTTGGCATAGCCTGGGTTTTTTGACCGGCATCGTCACTTTTGTCGGGGCGCTCGCCTGCTATTTTTACTTCACCAACAAAGACATCCTGAGCCTGCTCAAAGTCAACAATGGCGGGCTGGTGGACGGCGGCTCGATTGCGCCGGGAAAAGAGGATTTGCCCGTCATTCAGGACATCAAAATGAACCGCAACCAGTGGCGGGTGGACACCTACCTGAACGAAACTTTCCGCCCCCGGCTGGTGCGCAGCGTGGCGCACTATCCTGCTTCACTGCTGCTGCGGGTCTTCCGGCAAAACCATTTCAATGCCCTGATGGTGCAGCTTTTCACCCTCGTGGTGCTGGTGGTTTTGGGCGCAATGATGGACAGACCGGCTTGCCGGATTCCAACGGGGGCAAGCATTTTCCTGCTCGCAAGCATCGTGACGGCGGTCGCCGGGGCAATTTCCTATTGGTTCAACCGATGGACGCTGACGGCGATTTTGGCGCTGATGTTTCTTGTGAACCTGCTCACCCGCTTCGATTTTTTTCACCACAAAAACAAGGCTTACGGGCTGAATTACCACGCCGCTCCGGCAGCCTACCACTCGGACAGCCTGACTGCCCTGAGCATCAAATCCAACATCGAAGCAGACAAAGCGGCGACCATTCAAATCCTCGAAAACTGGAAAAAGCAGACCGGCGAGGCGAAGCCAAAAATGATTGTATTCTGCGTCAGCGGCGGCGGTTTGAAGTCGGCGGCTTGGACGATGCAGGTGCTTCAGGAAGCCAACTGGCAGACAAACGGCGAGTTTTTGCAGCACACGGTGCTGATGTCGGGCGCATCGGGCGGGCTGATGGGCGCTGCCTATTTTCGGGAATTGACGCTACGCCAAAAGCAGGGAGAGCCAATTGACCCGCTCGACCGGCAGCACATTTACGACATCTCGAAAGACCTGCTCAACCCCATTTCTTTCACCATCATCACCAACGACCTGTTCCTGCCCTGGGCGACTTTCGAGCACGGCGGCTACCGCTACAAAAAAGACCGGGGCTATATTTTTGAAAAAACCCTGAACGAAAACACCGCCCACCGCCTCGATAAAACCCTCGCCGACTATGCCAAACCGGAGCGGGAGGCGCTCGTGCCGATGCTCTTCGCCACGCCGAGCGTGGTCAACGACGGGCGGCGGCTGGTGATTTCTTCGCAACCCGTTTCGTACATGATGGTCGAGCCGATTGGCGTGGAATTGCCGCATTCGGTGGAGGTGGATGCGGTGGATTTTGGGCGGTTGTTTGCCGGGCAGGGCGCTCAAAACCTGCGTTTCACCACTGCGTTGCGCATGAATGCGACCTACCCGTACATTTTGCCCAACGTCTATCTGCCGAGCGAACCGCCCATCGAAGTGCTGGACGCTGGCTTCCGGGACAATTTTGGCTTAAAAACAGCCACCCGCTTCATCCACGTTTTCAAGGATTGGATAAAGGAAAATACCGGCGGCGTGGTGCTGGTGTCGGTGCGGGCTTTCGAGCGGGAGCGCAAAATCGAGGCTAACAAAAACTCAGGCGTTTTCGAGAGCTTGTTCAATCCGCTCGGCATAGCCTTCAAAATCATGAGCCTGCAAGACTATGAGCACGACAACAACCTGGGCTTCGTGTTCGACCTGCTGGGCAAGGAGAACTTTGAAATCGTGCGCTTCACTTATGTGCCGAGCGAGCAGATGAAGGAGTCGCCGATTTCATTTTATTTGACGGAAAGAGAGCGGGCGGACGTGATTCAGGCGATTGGGTCGAAGGAGAATTTGAAGAGTTTGGACAGCCTGCGGGGAATGATGAATGATGAATGATGAATGCTGATTGATGAATTGCCAGTGTTTCCTGTTGGTGAAAAGTCGTACCACTTTCGAGCGGCGGGGTTTTGAGACCCCGCATTCCCGCAGAGCCGGAATGC
>CAZHLB010000230.1:0-9213 GCA_964533005.1 uncultured Saprospiraceae bacterium | reverse complement strand
ATGTGAACTCATGTGACTATGTGTTGAAGAAAAAAACGTGTTGATGAAACATCCCGAAAATTTTCTCAAAACCCGCCTCTCTCCTAATGCTTTTTCAGCGCAAAAATTAGCTGGCAACCGGCAATTCAAAACCAAAAGTGCTGCCCTTGCCGATTTTGCTGGCGACCCAGATTTTGCCGCCTTGCGCTTCCACGAATTCTTTGGAAATGGCGAGCCCCAAGCCGGTGCCTTTGGTTTTGTCGCCTTTGGCTCGGCGGTAGGGCTGGAAAAGTTTCTTCTGTTCGTCCTCGGAAATGCCGGGCCCATGGTCTTTCACGGAAAACTCCACGCTGCCATTGTGCCGGGAGACGCTGATTTCAATGGAATCCTGGATGGGCGAGTAGCGAACGGCGTTGGTCAGAATATTGACCAGGACGGCAGTGGTTTTGTGAAAATCAATACGCAACGACGGCAGGTCAGCCTCAATGTTTTGCAAGATTTCAATTTCCTTTTCGGCAATGAAAGTCTTCACGTTTTCGAGCGCCTTGACGACCAATTCGTCGGGTGCGGCGCTCTCAAAATGGAGTTGCAACTGCCCCGTTTCGATGCGGGAAATGTCGAGGATTTCATTGACCATGCGCAGCAAGCGAGCTGTATTTTGCTTGATGGTGCGGGACAAATCTTTTTGCTCTTCATTCAATCCACCCGCCAACCGCTCGTCTTCCAGCAAGTTGAGGCTCATGTCAATGGCGGCAATCGGGGTTTTCAATTCATGCGACAGCGTCGCCATGAAGTTGGTTTTGGCGAGGTCTTGCTCCTTCAATTCAGTGACGTTTTTCAGGATGACGACGTAGCCGACGCCAACTGCTTCGTCCGCATTTTCCACTCCTCGGCTTTCTACCCGGAGCACGTCTTTGTTGAAATATTGCCGCTTGCCATCTTTGTCAATGCTGACTGCGGGATAGGTTTTGCTGCCTTTAACGTCGGTTTTTAGCACTTCTTTCAGGAGGTTTTTTAGCACGTCGTTTTGCTTGCTCAGGCTGGCGGCGCTCTGCCCAATCAATTCTTCCTGCGTCATGCCCACCAATTCCAGCGCAGGCGGATTGACGAACAGGACGTTTTTGTGGTCGTCCAAGCCAATGATGGCTTCGTTCATGCGGCTGACGATGGTCTCGGTGCGCTGTTTTTCCGACACAATCTGCGAAACGTTCATCTTGTCGTAGTATTCCAGCGCCTCCGCCATGCTGTTGAAGGATTGCACCATGTCGCCAAATTCGTCTTTGTAATCCAGGTGAATTCGCTCCGTATAGTTTCCCGCCGCCACTTGCTTGATGCTGTCGGTCACCTCCTGCACCGGCTTGGCGACGTAGTTGGGGAAAGTGTATCCGATAAAAAGGAAGGAAACAAAAAAGACAAAGCCGAAGACGACCATCCACTTGGTAATGTGGTTGGCGGTGGTGAGGGCTTCCATGATTTTGCTCTCCATGAAATCCTGGTTCTGAGCAAACACCACTTGAAGTTTTTTCTGAAGGTCTTGCACCAAAATCTTCTCGAATGGCGTCGGCGCCTGGTTGGCGGAGATTGCGATTTCAGGCAATTGCTCCCGAAGCATCCCATACCATTTTTGAATCTCCCCCATCACAATCTTTTGGGAATCCGGCATAGCCATGCCCATCTGCCGGTTGAGGTATCTTTCAAACTCGCTGAACGCCCCTTTCAACTCCGACCGCTTGGCAATCACATCCTCATATTGCTTCAACGTCAGCACCGAAACCACCCGGTTAAGGGCGGAAGACATTCCCTCGGCATTGCTCATCCAACTGCGGCATTCCTGCATGGTTTTCAGGTTTTTACTGGAAACTTCCTGCACGTAATAGCCGCCCACGATACCGAGTATGGTGACCGTTGCAAAAAGCGTGATGAGCGCAATCCTGATTTTAGCTTTTAGTCGCAAAGCGGAAAAACGTTCGATGAGGCGTCCCAGGGTCAACTTGTGCAAAGTTGCAAAAAAAGAAACGGCGAGCCTCAGCAGCTTGCCAACGATAGCGTCGGCATTGGCAACGGCGGGACGAAAATGACGGAAGAATGAATTGCGGAGGGAAATAAACAGAGCAGGCTTTCCAGTTTCGGCAGCCTTTCCAGCATCCACGAGGGGGGGCGAATGGTCAGCGTTTGGTTTCAAGTCTGGAAGTGCTCTTCATTGCTAATTGTTAATTGCTGATTGTTGACAGCCACGTTGGCAATCAACAATTAACAATCAACAATTAACAAAACGAACAAAAGTGCTTCTCCCGAAACCGGGAAAAACACTTTTGACCAATTTGGAACTACGGGTGCAAAATATGTTGAAGCGCTTTGCAAAAAGCGCCGGTTGCCGGGGCTAAAAGGCAGGTGTGCTTCAACATAGGATAATAAGGTAGGTTTCCTGGGGTCGAGCTTTATGTTGGTTGTTTGGGGTCAAGGATTTTGGGGCTTCAAGGGTTTTCGGGGTTATTGGTTTCAGGCAGGGTGGGGGCAAGTGAGTGCTTAGTGCGAAGGGGATCATTTGTCAGATTGGTTTTTCAGGGTCAATCTGACTGACTTGTTTGAGGCGGTTTTTCAGGGGTCAAAAGCGGTTTTTGAGGTTGGTTTTCTGAGGTTAAATATTTGGCTTGTTTGAGGCGGCTTTTCGGAGTCAATGTGTCAATCAGGCTTGGTAATCAAAAAGCGGTTTTCGGGGTGGCTCTCCGGAGGTAAAATTTGGGCGTTCCAGGGTGGGGTCTTCGGGGTAGTTTTTTGTGGTTGAATTTGGTTAATCAGAGACTGCAAATAGTGTTTGAGTGCTTATTTGCTTGGGGTTGAGGCAGTCTTTTGGGTGATGTTTTAAAAAAATAGGGTTTTTAGGATTGAGGCTTTCGGGGACTGGTTTTTAGTGGCTATATGTTGGTTAAATGGGGTCTTTCGGGGGCTGGTTTTTAGTGGCTATATGTTGGTTTAATTGGGGTTTTTGGGGTTGGTTTTTGGGGCAACGTTTTTGGGATAAAAGAGCAGTTGGTGCAAGCGGTTTATGAGTTGGTCAAAAAAGCTGGAAATGTTAGTTCACGGTTCTGTCGTAAGCATAGGTATGATTGATGGTGTCCTGAAGTTTTTGCCTTGCGAAGAAGATGCGGCTTTTCACCGTGCCGATTGGCAGGCTCATGTTTTCCGCAATTTCCTCGTATTTGTAGCCCTCCACAAAAAGCAAGAAGGGTTTGCGGTAGATATAATCGAGCCTTCCGAGGATGCTGTCCAATTCCAACATCATCATGTTGGAGTGGGCGCTGTTGTCAACGGCGTGGTCTTCGTTGATGAAGATGTAGCTGTCGGTAGGTTCGGAAGTGGTGTTCCGGTTTTTCTTTTTGCGGTAGATGTTGATGAACGTGTTCCGCATGATGGTGGTCACCCAAGCCCGGAAATTGGTGCCGACCTCAAATTTCTCCTTGTTGTTGTACGCTCTCATCGCAGTTTCCTGGATGAGGTCTTTAGCGTCTTCGAGATTGTTGGTCAGTCTGTAAGCAAAGGGCAACAACTTAGGTTGCAGGCTTCCGAAATGGCTGTTGAATTCGATGGTGCTCATAAGAACGAAGTTTTTGTTTGTTAATAGTAATCGGTTACAATCGCTTGGCATAGTGGGGATTGGGAGTCGAAGTCACTACTGTTGTTCATTCAGTGTCTGCGCAGTGAGGAAAAGAATGAACGCAAGGAAAAGAGTCAGAAAAAAAAGAGCAGCCTCCATAGTACGACTGATTTGATGGTGAAAATGATTACTTGGTTTGTTTGACTTTGCATCGCTCGTTTGCGATTACGTTTACCCTTATGCCAAACCGAATGCCCGCTGAAAGGATTTTTTTGAAAAAAATTTTACTTCGCTGAAAATCAACGCCTTGAGTCTTGAAATTTTTTTTTCGCCTTTGCCATAAAAAGAAAAACCCTCTCAAAATGAGAGGGTCGAGTTTCATTTTGAGAGGGTTTAGTTCAGAATTAGGGAAAAAAAAAGCCCCGGTTGAAATTCAAGAATTTCAACCGGGGCTTTTTTTTCCCTCCGTGCCAGAATCAAGGTCGGGCGAAAAGCTGACAGGTGGAAAACGGGTTTTTGAGGGTGAAAAAATGAAAAATTTTTAAAACTCGAAAAACCGGTTTTGCACCTGTCAGCTTTATGGCTAAAAATCAAGCCCCAATGCGGGAACCTGCCGGAATCACCGCATTCTTTTTCACCACCACGATGCCGTCCACGATACAGAATGAGTCCGTTTCCTGGTCGGGCAGCCCCGGATTGCCACGAATGACGACGTTGTCGCCGATGCGGCAGTTTTTATCAATAATGGCGTACTCAATAATGCAATGCTTGCCAATGCCCATCGGGATTTCTTCGCTCAATTCCAGTTCTTCCAACTTTTGAAAATAGTCGTTGCCCATGATATAAGTATTGGCGATGACCGTATACTGCCCAATCCTGGAACGGATGCCAACGATGCTGCGCTCGACCCGCTCCGCATGAATAATGCAGCCATCCGCAACGACCGCCCGGCGGAAGACAGTGCCAAAAAACTTGCTCGGCGGCAAGCTGCGGGCACGGGTGAAGACAGGTTTGCGGTTGTCGAAGAGGTTGAATTCAGGCAGGTTATCCGTCAGGGAGATGTTCGCCTCGAAAAACGAACCGATGTTCCCGATATCCGTCCAATAGCCACCATACTCGAAACTCACGACTTTGTAGCCGGTGGTGATGGCGTCAGGAATTATTTCTTTGCCAAAATCCATCGCATCCGGATGCTCGTCGAACAGCCGTTTGATGGCGTTTTTTGAAAAAATATAAATGCCCATACTCGCCAGGTAGTGCTTGCCTTTCTGCTTGTGCTGCTCCGAGACCTCGGAAGTCCATTCGTGCAATACATCCGTTTTGGGCTTTTCAACAAACGACTCGATGACGCCCTCCTGGTTGACTTTCATAATGCCAAAACTGGTCGCTTCTTTGGCAACGACAGGGATGGTAGCGATGGTCAAATCAGCGCCCTGCGCAATGTGGTAGCGAGCCATTTCCTCAAAATCCATCTGATAAAGCTGGTCGCCGCTCAGGATGAGGATGTAGTCGTAGTCATGGATTTGCAGGTGGCGCATGCTCTGGCGCACGGCGTCGGCAGTGCCTTGAAACCATTTGTCGCTGCCCCGGCGCTGCTCGGCGGCAAGCAAATCCACGAAACCCTGGCTGAAAGAGTCGAAGTGATACGTGTTTTTGATGTGCTGGTTGAGCGAGGCGGAATTGAATTGCGTCAGCACGAACATTCGCTTGACGCCTGAATTCAGGCAGTTGGAAATGGGGATGTCAATCAGCCGGTATTTGCCTCCGATGGGCACGGCTGGCTTGCTGCGCTGCTCGGTCAAAGGAAAGAGGCGGCTACCTGCGCCGCCGCCGAGAATGAGGCTTATCATTTTGATTACCATGGGTGTAGTTTTGAGATTTTCAAGCCTGCATTTTCTACCCTTTTTCAGGGCGGAAAAACCAATGCTTTTAAATTTCGGATGGAAAAATTGACGCTTGAAAGGTAAAGCAGAATTAACCTGACCTACCGTGTATTTTTTGAAAAAAAAATAAATTCTAAATCAGCCAACCTTCCTCAGCAGCAATCATGTATTCAAAAGTCCCTGCCGTTTCACTTCATGCGCAATGAACGGCGCTTTCTTCTCCAGGTATAAAAAAGTGATTGCCTGGCTTTTGTAGTCGTCAAAGAACTCTTTGCGCTCCTCCACCAAGTCATCGTCGTCGTTTAGTTTCAAGATTTCAATGGTATCCCGCACCAGTTGCTTTTGGCTATCACTCAAGAAATTCAAGTCGGAGTTGGGCTTGACGAAGAAGGAGGTGAAATCAATTACAAACCAGTTTTGACCAATCTGAAAGGGGTCGAGTATTGCCTTGATGCCTTTGCGGGAGTTGAACCTTGCCGAAACGTAGCGAAAGTTGTCCCACTCGTAGGCTTGCAGGGGATGCTTGTCTTTTGGTAAATAATGCTCGATGGAATGGTTACCTGTCGCTTTTGGAATCCATTGTGCGCTGTAGGAGCAAAGCTTTTTGTAGGCTTTCCTCATGCGTGGCAAGGCTTTTTGCCAATATTCCCTATTGCCCCAACTCGATGGATTGGGATTGGCTTGCAAAAAAACCTTGCCTGGCTGGCGAACCAGGGCTTCAAAATCAGGCGGCTCAGGCTGTTGAAGTACGGGTATCATGCGTGTTGCTAAAGTTCAATGCCATGTTGTTCTGCAAAATAATTCCACCGCACCCAAAACTTGTCGTGCGCCGGAACAAGCAGCATCAGCTTTTCAGACAATTTTTTGATTGCTTCTTTTTCAACCACGTCCTGTTTCATCAGCGATTTAGCTGCCTCGATTGCCTGTTCGCTTTCTACCGACGTGGGTTGTTTTAGCTCGAATATTTCTGAAACCAACCACGAGTCAGCCGACCCCCGGCGCACAAACGGCACTTCCTTCAGCACTACATGGGGCGTTTGCTTGCCTTCCTGTTCCAAATTGAAATGAAAAATGCTGTCCGCTTCTTCCTTAAAAATAGGTTCTGCCGAAGCCAAGACCAAAGGCGAATGGGTGGTTATCAAAAATTGGATATTCAACTCCTTACTTAAATCGTCCGCTACCGAAACAAGGGCAGGCAGCAACACCCGCTGCCATTGCGGGTGCAAATGCGACTCAATCTCATCCGCAAGGAAGACCATTTTCCCTTGGGTTTCTTCTTTCATCAAAGAAGCGAGCGCCTTGTGCTCTTCCCAAGTCCAAACCAGCAGGTAAGCAAATGCAAGCACTCGTTTCACCGCAGCAGATGCGAAAACAACCGGCACTTCTCCGTAGGGATGCCTGATGGTGGGAATGGGTCTGGTTTCACCGGGAATGCGGGCAGGTTCACCCGGTTCCAAGGGTCCCAAATCGCCTTTCGACAAATCAGGTGGGGAAAGGCGCTTCATCACTTTTTTCAAAATCTCGAAAGACTCGCTGCCGGAGCTTTGCCAGTGTATCCAGTCGGTGAGCAAGCCATTGAAAATGCTCCTTGTTTTGCCGCCGGGTCCTTCCACCCTGACGCCATCCCAAACTTCTTCCCGGGAAAATATCAGGGAATGTGCTTTTCCATTCGATTGACCCGGATTTTCAACAAAACGAACCGGGTCCCAAATGGCAAAAGCTCCGTCAATTCTTGCGTACAGCACCAAGCCCGGCGCTGTTTTTTTTTCCTTTGAATTGACCACCCAATCCTGGAGCCGCCAGTCGTATCGAGCGGCAATTGTGTTAGCATTTCCTGAGCTTCCCTGGATTTGGAAACTAATTTTAGGCTCGTTTTTCTCGACGTCCGGTCTTGGAAAAATTGGATAGTTCGTCCAGGTTTCCGTCAAAGCCCACCAGGCGCATTCCAAGAGGAATGATTTGCCCAAACCATTGTCGCCCGTGATGAGATTCAGCCGGGGAGCAAGGTTCATTTTCAACGATTTGGTGGAGCCAATGCCTGACAAATCGAGCGATTTGAGCGAGCCTCCTGTTTCGGTGGACAGGTCGGCAGGAAAGGAAGCTGTTGATTTTTTTTTTGCTTTCGGCATCAGCAATTAATCATTTTGATTTTAAGCGGCAGCCTGCGTGCAAAGTTGTCGCAAAACATGCTAAAAGTAGCAGCCGCCTCGCAGCGAGTGTGATTCAAGGCGGCATGGATTTCAACTCAACTCATTGTACATCCGAATGTAAGCCCCCGCCGACCGCTCCCACGAAAAGTCCACAGCCATTATCCGCTTGCGCAAATTGCCAAAAACCTCCTGGTTGGCATAAACCCTCGTCGCCCGATAGACTGCCAGCGCCGCATCGTCCCCTGAAAAATGATTGAAACGAATACCCCTGCCGCCGTTCTCGCCGATGTCTGGAATAGTGTCTTTCAAACCGCCCACGCTGCGCACGATAGGCACGGTTCCGTAGCGGCAAGCATACATTTGGTTCAAACCGCAAGGCTCCACCCTCGACGGCATGAACAGGAAATCCGAGCCTGCATAAAGCTGGTGCGCCAGTGCCTCATTGTATTCCAAAGCAGCGTCGAAATGCCCCGAAAGTTGATTTCGCAAGGGGCGAATGGCATCCATGATTTCCGGCTCGCCCGTGCCGAGGACGATGAAACCGAACCGGGAGCCATTGTTCAAAGCCCGGCGCACTGCTTCGGCAATCAAATCGCCGCCTTTTTCTCCAACCAGCCTGCCGATGAAAGTGACGATGGGCAAATCGGGAATGATGCGAAAGCGGTCGAGCAGCACCGCCCTATTTTTTTGTTTGAAACTTTCCACATCGCCGTTTTCCAGCTTGTGCGCAATCAGCAGGTCGGTCGCCGGATTCCAAAGCTCGGCGTCAATGCCGTTGATGATGCCTTGCGCTTTTGGCAATTCGTGGTTCATCAGCCACTCCATGCCGTTCGAGTCGTAGCGAAGCTCTTCCAAGTAGCCCGGCGAAACGGTCGTCCACTGCCAACTATTTTTAATGCCAGCCGCCAGCGGGCAAATCGTGTCCGCCCAATCGAGCAAGCCCCTTGCGGCTGCCTGAAACATGGGCAACAGCGCCATCCGGCTCCAACTAAATGACCCGTGATAAGCCCCATTGTGAATGGTAAAAACGGTCGGCATTCGGCGCAGCGACTCGAACTCCGGGCAGTATTTCACCATGAAAGGAATCAGCCCTGTATGGTGGTCGTGGCAGTGCAGAATTTCAGGTTTCCAGTGCATCGAAACAACCCACTTAAGGACGGCTTGCTGGAAACACAAATGTCGCTCCGTCTCGTCGCCATACCAGCCGCCAACGGGGTCGCTATAAACGCCTGGGCGGTCGAACTTGCCGGGAATATTCGCCACATAGAGCGGAAAACCCAGCTTTCCATCGGTCATCACTTCTTCGATGGAAAACCAAACCAACTCATTTCCCAGCTTGATGTGTCCGCTGAACACCTGCCGGAACCACTGCTGATTGAGCCATTTTGTCTGGAACTTTGGAATGATAACGGTCGTGCTGATGCCCGCCCGGTTAAGGTAAATCGGCAGAGCACCGACCACGTCGCCCAAGCCGCCGGATTTGGCGGCAGGGTAGCATTCCATGCTGATGTGCAGAACCTTCATTGGTGTTTCGCTTGCTATTTCGAATTAGAAAAGAAGGACTTTTCATCTGATTGACGATTGATGATTACATGATTGTTGATTG
>CAZHLB010000229.1:0-9214 GCA_964533005.1 uncultured Saprospiraceae bacterium | reverse complement strand
TTAAGAATGCCGCCGCCTGACAGGTTGCTCCCACTCAACGAACCGATATGGATGCTTGCCTGATTGTTGAATATCCCGCCGTTTTGCAAAGCGATGGTACTCGTCTTCATTCGGTCAATTTGGATTAGCCCGCCCGTGTTGTTGTTGAAAGTACCGAAGTTTAAAATGCCGGGCCCCTCGTTGTTGACAGCGTTTGTGCCAATAATGATGCTTCCATAGTTGGTGAAAGTGCTGGCAGTATCATTGTGCAATGATTCATCAAAGGAATTATAAAGGTTAATGACTCCGCCCGTGTTGTTGTTGAAGACGGCTTCGTTGCGAATGCCATAATAGTTGCCATAATAGATATAGCCATTTGGCGAATAGGGGCTAACGTTGATGATGCCATTGTTCTGCACCGTCCCTTGATTGAGTAAGCCTTCCGTGACCAACGTCGTAATCGTCAGCGTGCCTTCGGCAGCAAGGGTGAGCGAACTGCCGCTCTGCACCGTGACAGACATAGCCACTGCCCCCGCCGAAGGGATGACGGGGTCGTTGGTCACATCGGGGATGATGGCTTCGCAGAAGACATGTGGCACGCCAGCCGTCCAGTTTCCAGCTTGAAACCAATCGGTGCTGACAGCGCCTGTCCAGGTGCTTTGCAAGGGACCATATACCAAGGCGACCTCTCCGGCGTGATAAACGAGGTGCCAATTTGCCGGAAGCCCTGTCACCGTAGCGAAGGTGTCGGGTATTGGAAGAGACCTGAAGATAACAACCCGGTCGCCAATGACCGGGGAATAGTTGATAGACAAATTGAGTGTGCCGCCGAGCGTCGGTAAGCCCAACCCTATTATATGGTCGTAGTCTATACCGGGAACGCCCGTGCCATTTACCTCGATAGACATGATGCTGTTGGTAAAACTCACTTGATTAAATCCCAAAATGCCCGGGGAATAGCCTGGCGACAGTGTACCACCGTTATTGATAAAATTCATAGACGTCAGGTCGCCCGAAGCCTTAAAAATGCCGCCCGTACTATTGACGAAATAACCGTTGGTTGTCTTTATCAGGTTTATCGGCGCAAGGGCGCCGATGACGAGCGTTCCTGCATTGTCAAACGTAGCGTTTTTGAGCCAAAGCCCGGAAGTTGAAGCCCCGTCAATGTTGATTTGCCCACCGGTGTTATTATTGAAGGTGTTTCTACTTTCAATGCCGTAAAGTCCAATACTTGTCATATTGCCAATAGTAATTGTGCCGGCATTGTTGAAGGTGCCGGAATCATGGAGGATGCCATGCGCAGTAGAACGGTTGATGGTTATCTGCCCACCCGTATTGTTGTTGAAAGTAGCGTTATAATTATCAATGCCTCTATAAGCCACACCCGACATCGAATCAATCATGATGACGGCTTGGTTGTTGAAAGTCCCATTAAAATTATTAATCCCGGCATGCATGGTACGTTTCATATTGATTTGCCCGGCTTCGTTGTTGAACGTAGCATTATTATTTATGCCATAAATCCCGGCAGCTTGTGATGTTCCAATAGCGATATTGCCTGCATTGGTGAAAATACCCGAGATATTATGAATGCTAATTCCGTTTCCTGAAACGCCTGCTATATTGATTTGCCCACCGGCATTGTTGTTGAAGATACCCGAATTTTGCAACGGATAAGTTCCAATGCCAATGGCAATGTTCCCTGCATTGTTGAAAGTCCCTTGGTCGGTATTGTAAAGATTGGTATTGATGTTTAATTGCCCGCCGGTGTTGTTGTTGAACGTGCTATAGTTCAATAGCCCATTGAGCAAGGTAATAGTTCCGTTATTCACAACAGTCGCCGTAGGGTTATTCCACAATATGTCAACGGTCAATGTGCCTGTCGAAGCGATGGTCAGTATTCCGTTATTGCCAACGTTAATACTTTGGGCAACCGCATTCGGTGCACTGATAACAGGGTCGTTGGCCATATCGGCGATACCCACACTGTGGTTGGGACCAGGTACACCTGCCGACCAGTTGCCGGGGTTGTTCCAGTCGGTGTTGGTATTGCCAGTCCAGCTCGTAGTTTGAGCCAACAGGCAGCCCGTTGTGCAAAGCAAAATCACCAGCGCCGTAAACCAGCTTTTGCTTGTTTTTTGAAAATAATGAGCGGCATGAAAAAGTGCGGCATTCAGGCAATGAGACGCTTTCATCGGATTGAATTTTATGAGTGGTAATTGAATGGCGCAAGGTGCAGGGCAAGCCGCCGCAAGCCTTTCTCTATTCGTTGCAGGCTTTGCGCTATTCGTTGCGGCAGGCAAAAAATGTTACTCCTTTCGTTGTGCGACAAAAGAAGGAGATGAGGCTAATTGTATGAAAATCAATTACTTGCCGGTTGCGCTCGGCAGGATGCCGAATTCTTCCTGATACACTTTGGAAAAATGGGCGAGGTTGACGAAGCCGCACTGCCAGGCTACTTCCGAAACATTCAGCCCGGTAGTTTCCAGCAACTTTTTGGCTTCGTTCAGTCGGTGAGAACGGATGAAATCGGAGGGCGAAGTGGCAATCAGCGCCGTCATTTTTCGGAACAATTGCGAGCGGCTCATGCCTATCTTCTGGCACAACTGCGGCAGACCGAAGCCTTCGTCGGCGTAGTTTTCCGCCACGATGTCCCGCACTTTTTGAATGAAAGCGTCCTCCACCCGAAGGTCTTCTTCGGCAACGTTTTCCGGCAGTTGAAGCACCTCCTCGTTCCGGGTCGTTTTGGAAAACCAGGCGACCATGCGCTGCTGCTTTTCCACCAGCATTTTCAACTGCGCAAACAGTTCTTCTTGGTCGAAAGGCTTGGAAAGATAGGCATCCGCCCCCCGGCGCAGCCCGGCAATCCGGGAAGCGGCATCGGCTCTGGCAGTCAGCAGGATGATGGGGATATGGCTGGTGCGCTCGTCGTTTTTCAGCGTTTCGCAGACCTCGAAGCCGTCTTTTTCGGGCATCATCACATCGGAGATGATAAGGTCGGGCACGGTTTCCAGTGCTTTTTCGATGCCTGCCCTGCCGTTGTAGGCGAAATCGAGTTGGTAATTTTCACCGAGGCAGGCGGCCAGGTATTCCACGACGTCGGGGTTGTCTTCAATGAGGAGGATGGAAGGATTGTTGGAGTTTAATTTAGGGGGTAACTTGAAGTTACCCCCTAAATTCTCTGGCTCAACCGAAGTGACGGGGTGACTTGAAGTCACCCCGTCACTTGCCGCTGCTACATTGGTTACCGGCAACCGCACCGTGAAAGTCGTCCCTTTGCCAACCTTGCTTTCCACACTGATTTCCCCGCCCATCGCCTTCACCAATTCCTTCGTCAAACTCAATCCGATGCCCGTGCCGCCCGCCTTTGCATGTTCCTGGTTTTCAGCTTGATAAAAACGGTCGAAGATTTTTGGCAAATCCTCCGCAGGGATGCCTGCGCCCGTGTCGCTGAACTCCAGTTCAGCGAAACCGGCTGAACTGGAGTTCAGCCGCACGGTCACCCGCCCACCGTTTGGCGTGAACTTGACAGCATTCGACACCAGGTTGTGCACGATTTGCAACAGCCGCTCCGGGTCGTAGTCCATGACGATTTTTGCCTCCGTGCTTTCCACCCGAACCATCACGTTTTTCGAGTTGGCGAAGGAGTGCAAGCTCTCGCACACGTAGCGCAGGTAGGGTAGGACGTCGCCTTGCACGTAGTTGATTTTCAGACTGTTGCTTTCCAATTTGGCGAGGTCGAGAATTTGATTGATGAGGCGCAGCAGGTTTTGCCCACTCCTTTTTATCAAGGAAACGGCATTGGTGACGGGCTGACTCGAAGTCACCCCGTCACTTTCCAGCTTCTCCGCCATGCCCAAAATCACCGTCAGCGGCGTGCGGAATTCGTGGGTGATGTTGGTGAAAAAGCGGCTCTTGAAATCGTCTATTTCCTTCAAGCGGGCGGCTTCCAAATGTTCCAGTTCCAATTGATGCTCCAATGCCTGCCGCCGCTGCCGAAAACGTATCAGCCACCATGCCATCGCTGCCAGCGCCAACACGTAGGCAGCATACGCCCACCAAGTCGCCCACCAGGGCGGCAGCACGGTGATGCGCAACGAGGCAGGAGCGCTCCAACTGCCGCCGCTCACACTGCCTTGCACTTCAAACAGATAATGACCGGGACGCAAGTGGGCATAATTGGCGACATGGCTGGCGCCCGCCTCCACCCAATCAGGGTCAACACCTTCGAGGCGATAACGGAAGCGGTTTTCCTGCGGATTTTGAAAATCCAGCAGGGCAAATTCGAGCGTCACGAGATTCTGCGTGTAGTCGAGACTTATGCTTTCGGTGCGGTGCAAAGGGCAGTCGAGCGGGCTGCTCACCCCCCTTGAGGGGGGCAGGGGGGTGACAGGCAAGTTGTTGATTTTCAAGTCGGTGAGTCGAACGGGGGCATCCGTTTGCCGGTCTTCGATTTCCGAAGGGTAAAACGCCGTCAGCCCGTTCACGCCGCCGAAAAACAGTCGCCCGTCCGGGGTGCGGGCAAAGGCAGCGGTGTTAAATTCGTCGTCCTGTAAGCCGTCGGAGGCTTTGAAATTTCGGAAACGGTAACTGCGGGCGGCGTCTTTGCCCGCTCCGTTGGAAATCGTCAGGCGAAACAGTCCCCGGTTGGTACTGCCCCAGATGTTTCCACCCCCCTGCCCCCCTGCAAGGGGGGTAAAATCGGGAAGGATTCCGTACACGACATCGTTGGGCAAATCGCTGTTCTGGCTGGTGAAATGTTGGAATTCGCCGTTGGATTTGTCGAACAAATTCAAGCCGCCGCCTTTGGTGCTGACCCAGAGGTAGCGTTCGGGTTGGAGGGGGTCGGGGCAAAAACTGGTGACAACATTGTAGCGAAGGCTACCCGGGTTTGCCGGGTCGTTCCGGTAGGTTTGGAATTTGTCGGAGGCGATTTCGATTGGGCTTTCGCCGAATTTCAAATCGGTCAGTTGAACCCGTGCCAAGCCATGGGAGGTGCCGAGCCACAAGTTTTGCCGGGCATCGAGGTCGAGGGCAAAAATGGACACGTTTTTTCCGAATGGCTTCGACAGGTTGGCGAAACCGATTTTCCCGGTGGCAGCTTCGCAGCGCATCAAACCGCCCCTGCCGCCCGTTGCGAAAATATTGCCGGACAAGTCCTCCACGATGCTGGTAAACGCATGGGAAAGCAAGCCGTCAATTTGCCGTTTTTCGACCTTGCCATCTTTGATGACCAGCAAATAGTTGTGGAGAAAATCATCGCCCACGACGTAAAGTGCGCCATTTTTTGCCCGAAACATTTGCGAAATATTGGGTGGCAATTCGGAGACAGGGAGGAGACAGTCGGCGGCTTCATCCAATTTTCCGTTGAAACGGGCGTCGCCGTGGAAGGAAAGATAGACGCCGTCTGTGGCACAAATCCTGCCGACGGATATTCCTTGCAGAAAATGGCGGAAGGGCTGTCGGGCGAGTTTGATTTTTCGCAAGCCGTAGCCGGCTGTGCCAATCCAAAGGTTGTCCGTCGGGTCAATTTTTAGGGAGGAAATTTTGGCATCGGTCTCGTAAATGAGGGCAGATTTCCCGTTCCCCCCGTTTTCCGAATCGGCAAAAATCCTGTTGTGAGAGCTGCCTTCTTCGACTCGGTAAATGAGCCCTTTGCTGTCTTTCAAAACTGCATCGGAGTTGGGTTTGCGAAGGGGCGCCGGGGCGGGTTCGCAGTTCGTGTAGGTCGGCAGGTCAGCGTTGTTGTCTGCCAGTTCGAGGGGTTCTTTCCAGCGAATTTTCAGGGATTTGTCTGACGTTGAGAGGGAAATAGCGCCGTCAGGGGTTTCGTCAATCCAGCAATTTCTGCCTTCGAAGCCCCAACGAGAAAAGGGCAGATGGAGGAATTTGCCCGAGGTTTTTTCCAGCACGTCCACGCCTATCCCGGTCATGCCAAGCCAGAGGTTGCCCCGGCTATCCTCGAACATGAGTTCAATTTCGTTGCCAGCAATGGAAAACGGGTTGAAAGGGTCGTTGGTAAAGACCTCGAAACGGTAGCCGTCGTAGCGGTTCAACCCGTCTTTGGTGGCAATCCAAAGGAATCCGTCGTCCGTCTGCTCGATGTCGTAAATCATACCTTGCGACAAGCCGTCGGCGATGGTGAGGGATTCGACACGTGAACTGGATTGGGCAGGCAGGCAGGCGGGTGCAAGCAGAAACGCCGCCATCAGCAGGCGAGTCGGGAAGGAAGTTGTGTTGGTTGGTAAGTGTCCTCTCAATGACGTTGGTATTTTTCTCCAAACATAAGGCGGGGGGAGTACTTTCGGGAAAAACGAAGCCGAACTCAAGCCAATGCCGCCCGAATCACCTCCCCCTCCACGTCCGTCAACCTGAAATTTCTCCCCTGAAAAGCATACGTCAACCGCTCGTGGTCAAATCCCAGCAGGTGCAAAATCGTAGCGTTCAAGTCATGCACCGACACCTTTCCGCTCGTCGGGAAGTAACCGATTTCATCCGTTTCGCCGTAGCTCACCCCGCCCCGGATGCCGCCGCCTGCCATCCAAATCGTGAAAGCATCGGGGTGATGGTCTCGCCCTTTGAAAGGCATTTCCAGCCCGTTCCGGTTTTCCCGCATCGGTGTTCTGCCAAATTCGACGCCCCAAACCACGAGCGTTTCGTCGAGCAGACCCCGCTGTTTCAGGTCGAGCAGCAAGGCGGTGATGGGCTGGTCAATCTGGCGGCATTTTTCGCTCAAACCATTTCCTAGCGAATTCTCGTCGGAGTCGCCGTGCATGTCCCAACCCCAATCGTAAAGCTGCACGAAGCGGACGCCATTTTCCACCAGCTTGCGAGCGAGCAGGACGTTGTTGGCGAAGCTGGCAGTGCCAGGCGTCGAACCGTACATCCGGTGGATTTCGGCAGGCTCGTCGGCAATGTTCATCACGCCGGGCACTGCTATTTGCATGCGAAAAGCCATTTCGTATTGCGCCATGCGGGTCACTGTTTCCGGGTCTTGGAATTCCTTGAAAGTCAATTCATTGGCTTCGTTGATGGCTTCGATGGAGGCTTGGCGGAGGTCTCGGCTCATGCCTTTCGGGTCGCCGAGAAACAGCACCGGGTCGCCTTCCGAGCGACACTGGACACCCTGGTAAATGGTCGGCAGGAAGCCGCTGCCCCAAAGCGCCTTGCCGCCGTCGGGATGGTTGCCGCCGGAGGTGAGGACGACGAAACCAGGCAGGTTTTCATTTTCAGAACCCAAGCCGTAGGTCGCCCAACTGCCCAGGCTGGGTCTGCCCAATCGAGGGCTGCCAGTGTGCATGAAAAGCTGCGCCGGGGCGTGATTGAACTGGTCGGTGGAGACGGCTTTGAGGAAACAAATTTCGTCTGCAACGCTTGCCAGATGCGGCAAACGGTCGGAAATCCAAGCGCCCGATTGACCGTGTTGCTTGAAATTTGCCTGGGGCCCCAGCATTTTCGGAACCCCCCGAATGAAAGCGAACCGCTTGCCTTCGAGCAGCGACGGCGGGCAATCCAAACCGTCGAGTTTGGCAAGTTCCGGCTTGTAGTTGAACATTTCGAGTTGCGACGGAGCGCCAGCCATGTGCAGGTAAATCACGGAGCGAGCCTTTGCCGGGAAGTGCGGCGGCAGCGGTGCGAGTGGATTTCGATAGGCGGCATTTTCATTTTTTGCGCCAGCGCAACCGGAGAGTAAGTTGCCAAATGCAGCCGCTCCCAGCCCGATGCCGAGTTGTTTGAGGAACAGGCGGCGAGTGTTGAGGTGGGCTTGGGCGAGGTTGGCTTCGTGAAGGAGGGCGTTGAGATTTTTCATGCCTTTAATTTTTGTACAAAAGTAACACGCAAGCGATTCGGAACGACTTTTCATGTAGCCTCAAATCAGGCACGAAGCACCTCGAACATCGCCTTCGCCTTCACCAAGCACTCCTCATATTCCTGCTCCGGCACGCTATCGAAAACGATTGCCCCGCCCACCTGCAGAGACACGTAGCGGCTCGCCGAATTGTAAAAAATACTGCGAATCACCACGTTGAAATCAAAGTCGCCGCCGGGCGTGACGTAGCCCACCGCACCGGAATACAAGCCTCTTTTCGTCTTTTCAACTTGCTCGATAAGCTCCATGCCGCGCACCTTCGGAGCGCCCGTCATCGAACCCATCGGGAAGGCATTTCGCAGCGCATCCACCCATTGCAGCCCGCTTTTCAGCCTGCCCGTCACGGTGGAAATCAACTGGAAAACCTGCTCGAATGGATAGACGCCAAACAATTCCTCCACCTGCACCGAACCTGCCCGGCAGGAGCGATGCAAGTCGTTGCGCACCAGGTCAACAATCATCACATTTTCGGAGCGGTCTTTTTGGCTGGCTAACAATTGCGCCCGCAGGCGCTCGTCTTCTGCTGCTGTTTTCCCCCGGCGGATGGTTCCTTTGATGGGTTGAGAAACGAGGAGGTCGCCGGTTTTTTTCAGAAAACGTTCCGGGCTGGCGCAAAGCAGGTAGCGGTCGTTCAAGCGATAAAATGCGGAAAATGGAGCTTTGGCGAGGCGGCTTAGGCGGTGAAAAATGGCGGCAGGGTCGAGCTCTGCGTTTTGTGTAAAAAACTCCTGGCAGAAGTTCATCTCGTAAATGTCGCCCCGAAGGATGTGCTGGCGGATGGCTTGCACGGTCGCCAAATAATCAGGTTTGGGAATGCGGGGCGCAAGGATTTTTTGCGGCAGCCCAGACCTGTTAGCACTTGAAGTGCTGACAGGTCTATTGATTTTTTGAAAAAGCATCTCCGGCGACTCAGCTTTGCTGTGAATCACAACTTGGTCAGCAAAAATTTCCAGCAAATAAACCGGCTGGAAAAAATGCAAAGCGGGAAAGCCGATGCCGTCGAAATGGGAGGAAGTTAGGTTTTCAACGTCATTTTTCAGGTCGTAAGTCAGGTAGCCGAAAAGCCAGTCTTGGGTTTCCTCGGCAAACTTTCGCAGCGCCTCGAAAGCGCCTTTTTCCTCCCGCAAAGTCAATTGCGACGCAGCGCCAACGGCAATCAAACCTTCAAAATCATGGTAAAAATAACCCTGGTAGGAATTGTGGTCGAGGCAGCAGGCGACCTCGAATTGGCTTGCCCAGGCAAGTGCCTTTTCTTTGAAATCAGGCAGGGAAGTGATTTGAAAAGTAGCCGTTTGCTCATTCATGTTCTGCAAAAGCTGGGGAGAAAAGTGTCGCCAAAATCCAGTTTGGCGGATGGAGTCACCC
>CAZHLB010000228.1:5234-9221 GCA_964533005.1 uncultured Saprospiraceae bacterium | reverse complement strand
AGCTCCTTCGCGGAACTTTGCGGGAAACACGCCTCACTCACAACTTGACATTACCCAATTTTAAGCAGCAACCGTATCTGACTTGTTCACGTTTTCAAGGGGTGCGAGATTTCCGTCCCGATAGCTCTATCGGGACGGAAATCTGGCTTCACCTGCCGACCTTTGCCAACTAAAGCCAGCGATTTGTACGCTAAAATTCAATCATTGCCCAGCATGAAGAGATATCAAATTTTTACCGCCTGCCTGCTTTGCCTGCTCTGTTCGCAAGCCAACGCAAGGGTGGAAAAATTCAGGATTATCTGGCAGGAAGACCCCGCCAGCACCGCCACCATTGCCTGGCACCAGGCTTCCGGCGACAATCCCATGCTGTATTTGGACATCAACGATTACGACAATGATTGGCAAGAATATGCCGTGATGGAAAGACCCGACCGGGTGCAGTTGGCAAAAGGCATGAAAAACTTCTTCGTCCGCCTGACAGGTCTGCATCCGAACACGACTTATTATTTCATCATCAAAGACTCGGAAGGCTTGAGCCGCCGCCTGTTTTTCACCACAGCCCCGAACCGCCCCGACCAGCGCCTGTCCATTATAGCAGGCGGCGACAGCCGCAACAACCGGGACGCCCGCATCGACGCCAACCGCCTTGTCGCCAAGCTGCGCCCGCATTGCGTCATGTTCGGCGGCGATTTCACGGCGGAGGAGCGGGTGGATGAGTGGATGGACTGGTTCGACGATTGGCAACTGACCATCGCACGGGACGGCAAGGTGACGCCCATTATCGTTTGCCGGGGTAACCACGAGGAGAGCAATCAAAGCCTCATTGACTTGTTTGACCTGAAATTTCCAACCGCATTTTATGCCCAAAATCTCGGCGGCAACCTGCTGCGGATTTACACCTTGAACACCTTGATTCCCGCTGGCGGGCAGCAGGTGGAATGGTTGGAAAAAGATTTGAAAGCCAACAGCGACGCCACCTGGAAAATCGCTCAGTATCATTTTCCCATGCGTCCGCACACGCAACAAAAAGTGGACAAGAACGACCAGACCGTTTTTTGGGCGCCGCTTTTTCACAAGTACAACCTGAATTTGGCAATTGAATGCGACGCCCACGTCGTGAAATACACCCACCCCATCCGCCCCGACAATGGGCACGGCAGCGACCAGGGTTTCATTCGGGACGACGAGGCAGGCACGGTCTTCATCGGCGAAGGCTGCTGGGGCGCACCCCTCCGGGCGAACAACGACGACAAGGCTTGGACGAGAGCCAGCGGCAGCTTCAACCAATTCCACTGGATATTCATTGACCGGGAAAAAATCGAGGTGCGCACCGTGAAAACGGACGGCTCAGAATTCGTCGGAGAGGTAGACAAAGGCAATATTTTCAGCGCCCCACGAGGGCTAAACATTTGGAATCCACCGACCGGGGCAGTTCTTCAAATTCATCGCCAGGGCAACGGCGTTCCCGTCGAACCACAAGAACAAGAACCGCTTTTTGCCCCTCGTGGCAAAAGCAACTCTTCCTCCGGCGCAGCCACTGCGCCGCCAATCGTGCCGAGAGCGGAGCTTGCTCGTGGCGAAATGAATGAAACGGACAATTGGGAAATCTGCCCGCAGCTTGCGATGGATGCAGCGCAAGGCAATGTCAAAATCAAGTATGAAGTGGAGCATTCCTGCAACGTGGTGATTCGCTTGGTCAACCTGAAATTGCAGGAAGTCACCCGCATCGAAATACCCAATCAAGCGCCCGGCGAGTATCTCAAATCATTGGAAATGAAGCATTTGCCGCCCGGTCGCTACCTCGCCGTCGTGAAGGCTGACAAGAAAGTTTTGCAGCGTTATCGCATCAAAAAGGAGGGATAATGAGATGAAAAAGCCCAGGTCGAGAAACTTGACCTGGGCTTTTTCATGCCTGGGCTTTCCGAACATTCAGGTAGAGTTCCGGTTCAAACAGAAAAAGATGGTCGTAAAATTGCCTTTCTGCGACAATGCCGGAATTAATCTCTCCCAGTTTAAAAAAGGCGATAGTTTTGTTTTCCATTGAGCAATAAAAACGGGAAGAACTCGCTTTTTCCCCCTGAACAAATCCAGAACATTTAATTATGAAAAGAGCGACAGCAGGAACACTTTGGCTACTCACCAGCCTCACCTTGAGCGCCCAGATTGGCTACGTTACGCCAGATGCCAACCCCTTTCTTTGCCAGCCAGGCGTCACTCACAAATCGCCCGGCAAAGGCGCTTCCTTCACTTATACTTTCAATCCGGAGTTTCAAATGCAATCGCCCGATGCGGAAAACCCGAGCGAGGTTCGCCGCAACGAGCGTTTTGACACCAAGCTGAAAGTGCCGCTCCTGAATGGCGACAAAAGCAAGCTCATGCTTGGTTTTCAATACACTTTGGAGCGGTATCATTTCGATGACATCGTGCCCGAAAACTTCCCGCTTTTCATCCGCCTGAACGATTCCGACCTAAAAACGGCAGGCGTTGCAGCATACTACGTCCGCTCCATTGACCACAGGTTTTACACCTCGTTCCGCCTCAGCGCATCCTGGCAAGGCGACTACGACAAATTTATCAGCATGAGCAACCGCTACGCTATTTACAGGGCTTCTGGCTTGGTGGGTTTCAAAAAAAGGAAAGACCTCGAATATGGTGTTGGGATGATGTTCATGAAAGGTTTCCGCCGCACCAACCTGCTGCCGTTTGGCTTTTACAATCGCACTTTCAACGAGCATTGGGGCATCGAAGCCTCGCTGCCGGTCAGCATCAAAGCACGGTACAATTTCAGCCCCCGCACTTTGATTTTGTTTGGGCCCGAATATTCCAGCCAGAACTACGCTCTGAGCGTGACGCAACCTTCCGACCTGCCGGGTTTGTCTGAAAATGCACCGTACCATTATCACCGCTCCACGATTGACCTCGCCGCTACTTTCATGCAACAAATGAGCGGGTGGACTTGGATGGAATTTAAGTTCGGTTACTCGAACAGCTTGAGTTCCAAGGCACGTGACATTCCCGACCGCAATACGTTCAGTCTCAAGCCTTCCGGCAACTTGACGGGGCAGATTAGCTTCTTCATATCACCGCCTCGACACGATTGAACGAGCAAGCAGGGAAAGAAAAAAAAGCCTCGGAAAATTGAATTTTCCGAGGCTTTTTTTTTGGTGCCGAGCCTAAAGCTGACAGGTGGAAAACAGCCTTTTCGGGAGAAAAAAAATGAAATTTTTTTTCTCCCGAAAAGGCTGTTTTCCACCTGTCAGCTTTGTGCCCAATCACCGCTGCCTACTGAAATTTCAACGCCAAATACCGCACATCCAAAGCCTCATTCCCAGGGTCGTCAAAGAGGTAAAAAATGAAAGCAGTGCCCTTGCCTTCCTTGTGCAGCGCTACCATCCGGCAATCCAGTTTTTCAGAAAATCCCGGCTTGGGTTGGAAAAAATATTCCATTCCCCAATCGGCATTGAAATCTTTTCGGAGGGATTCCGGGTCTGGCTGGATGCGGGAAATCAATCCTATTTCCACATTCGTAGCAACGGCAGCGACCATTCTTCCCGTCGCAACGTGGGGATTCATGGACAGCGGGTCGCTTTCGTTCCAGGGTAAAATGCAGAAGCGAATTTGCAGGTCTTCCTTGTTGGAGCGGATGGCGAAATCGCAGTTTTGAAACTGATTTTCAGGCACTTGCACGTCCCGGTAGCTGCCTTCGACCGGCTCGAAAAATTCGATGCCTGCCTGCGACAGGAGATTTTGAAAGCGTTCCGGGTATTCGATTTTTTGCGAAAAAACGTCTGCCGCAAAAACCAGCGGCAAGGCTGCGAGGAGAAATTGCAACAGTCCTTTCATGGCTTTTTTTTGACCAAGTTAAACCCACCAAACAAAACTGGCGGCGTTTTCACTGGGAAATTTGAGCCGAAAGCTGACAGGTGGAAATCGGAAGCGGCTGGGTGGAAATTTTTTTATAAAAATTTTAAACACCCCCCGCCGCAT
>CAZHLB010000228.1:0-5224 GCA_964533005.1 uncultured Saprospiraceae bacterium | reverse complement strand
GCTGTATGAAAATTTCTTAAATAAATTTTCACCCAGCCGCTTCCGATTTCCACCTGTCAGCTTTTTGCCTGGTATTTTTGCCCGATGAAAAAATTGCTCTTTCTAACCTGCTGCCTGTCAGCACTTTTCACGCTCCAAGCTCAACCTGACTCGCCGCTTTCTCTCGAAGATTACCTTCAAAAAAATAGCCTGTCAACCCAAGCCACCGAAGACGGCTTACACTACCAAATCCAACTTCCCGGCAGCGGAAACTTCCCGAAACAAGGCGATTATGTCCTCCTGACTTTCAAAGCCATGCTGCTCGACAGCACCGTCTTTGACCAGTCGCACGAAGGCGAGCCATTCATTTTTCAAGTCGGCAACCGGGAGGTCATCAAAGGCTTGGACAAAGGCATCCGCCTGCTGAAAAAAGGTGGAAAAGCAAAGCTGTTCGTGCCGCCGTCGCTCGGTTACATGCAATACGGCGTTGGCAAAACAGTGCCGCCAAACAGCCCCTTGATTTACGAAATCGAGTTGCTGGACGTGATGAATTTCGAGCAATACGACGCCTTCATGCGGGATTTGGAGGAGCGGGAACGCCAGGAATTCAAGCGCCTGGAGCAGGCGCAATTTGAAAAAGACCTGAACATCATCGAGTCCGTCGCCGAAGAAAAAAGGCTGAAAACCAAGCGCACTTTTTCCGGCTTGAGCTACGCCGTGACCAAGCCTGGCAAAGGCGAAAATGCCAAACCCGGCAACAAGCTGGTGGTCGCTTACGAAGGCTTCCTGGCGGATGGCTCGCCGTTTGAAAAATCGCCTGCGGAAAAGCCTTATGAGTTTGTTTTGGGCGCAGGAAAAGTGATGGATGGATGGGAGGAAGGCTTGCAGTTTTTCAACAAGGGCAGCGAAGGTTGGCTGCTAATTCCCTCAAGATTGGCTTACGGGCAGTTGGAAATCAATGAAGCGAACGTGCGGGTTCCGGCGAATTCGGTGCTGGTTTTTAAAGTCAAAGTGGTTGAAATTGCCAAATGAATAATGAGCCAATAGGTTTTGCAAACGAGCGTATCAAGCTGCCATTTTCAACCTTAAATCCATTTCACCCAGCAATTCGAGCAGTTGCTGGGTGAAATCATTTTTGAGCCTTTGGTACTGTTCTATGGCAAGCCGGTCTGGATTTGCAATCGCCCGGTGGAAGGCAATTGCCCTGTTCATGCGCTGAATTTTTTCGAGCGTATGGAAGATTTCTATGGTTCGGATATCGGTGATTTCCATGTTTTCAGGCATTTTAACCCGCCATTGCAACCTCGCTTTTTTCTCTCAAATACGGCTCAACAAAGCCTGGTATAATATCCTCCGACAGGATGCCCGCCTCCGACAGCACTTCCACCAAATCAATGTCCGTCCGGTTTTCATGTATCCAAACTTTGCCGTCCACGATTTGAAAGTGAAACATCAAGCCATGCTTGTAGCTGACACCTGACCAGCCGACCCATAGCAGGACGTACTCGTCTTTTTCCCGGTCAATGACAAGGTGGGCTTTTTCGTCGGGCGAATTGGCAATTTTGAGAGAAGCCCGATACTGGAGATAGTTTTCGAGGATGCCACGATACTTGCTTATTTTATCCATTTTGAAATCGTTTTTGAATGAATATTGACCACCAGAAATCGCAAACCATATTGAAGGATGCGCCTTTGAATAAATTTGATGGCATTCAGCTTGTCCCATCCTTCCTCGGAAACGGCAAGAAACAGTTCCAAGTTGAGTGCCTGTTCTTCGATGGCGGCTTGGTAATTCAGGAATTGCCCCAAGGCTTCGTGAAAAGAGTTGATAACCGAGGCTTGTCGAAATGACTTTACCTCAATTGCAACCACTGTCTCTTTGAAAAACAGCGTGGTTTTTTCCGCCCCTAAGTCAATGTCAAAGTAGGTGTTGTCTTCCTCCAACTCGATGGTTAGTGGGTCGCTCGTAATTTTCCAGCCTGCGTTTTCTAAAGCTGTTTTTATTAAATCGTGAATAAAGTCTTTCGCCATGTGAAGGGGTAGATTTAGGCAATAAAGTTAGTCTCTTTGGTCAAAGGAAATAACCCTGGCATGGTTTGGAAGCACATTCCTGATATTGCGCCCTCGGAAAACTGGCATCGGCTATATTTGCCGCCCAAAATCAAAAATTACCATGTTTGACAACCTTCAGGATAAACTCGACCTCGCCTTCAAATCCATCACCGGCCAGCGCAAGCTCACCGAACTCAACGTCGCCGAAAGCATCAAGGAAATCCGCCGGGCGCTCGTGGCGGCGGACGTGAACTACGCCATCGCCAAAGAATTCACCGAAAAAGTCAGGGAGAAAGCCCTCGGCACGGAAAACGTGCTCAAGGCGGTCAACCCCGGTCAGCTCATGACCAAAATCGTGAGCGACGAATTGACCGAATTGATGGGCGGTCAGGCGGCTGGCATCAACCTGAAAGGCAGCCCGACGGTGGTGCTGATTTCCGGTTTGCAAGGCTCCGGCAAGACGACTTTCAGCGGCAAGCTGGCGCACCACCTGAAGACCAAGCGCCAGAAAAAGCCCCTGCTCGTGGCCTGCGACGTCTATCGTCCGGCAGCCATTGACCAGTTGACGGTGCTTGGCGAGCAAATCAAAGTACCTGTTTACTCGGAAGTTGAAAACAAAAACCCGGTCGAAATAGCCCTAAAAAGCATCGCCCACGCCCAGGCGCACGGCTTCGACGTGGTGATTGTCGATACCGCCGGTCGCCTCGCCATTGACGAGGAAATGATGACCGAAATCGCCAATATCAAAGAAGCCATCCAGCCCAACGAGACGCTGTTCGTGGTGGATTCGATGACAGGTCAGGATGCCGTGAATACCGCCAAAACCTTCAACGACCGCCTGAATTTCGACGGCGTCGTGCTGACTAAATTGGATGGCGACACACGAGGCGGCGCAGCTTTGAGCATCAAATACACGGTCGGCAAGCCCATCAAATTCGTCAGCATGGGCGAAAAGATGGAGACCCTCGACGTCTTCTTCCCCGACCGGATGGCGCAGCGCATCCTCGGCATGGGCGACATCGTGAGTTTGGTGGAAAAAGCGCAGGAGCAGTTCGACGAGGAGGAAGCCAAGCGGCTGGAGAAGAAAATCATGAAGAACAAGTTCGACTTCGATGATTTTCTGAGCCAGATGAAGCAAATCAAAAAAATGGGCGACATGAAAAGCCTGCTGGGCATGATTCCCGGCTTGGGCAAGGCGCTCAAAGACGTGGAGTTCGACGAGAAACAACTGAACCGGGTGGAAGCCATCATCCACTCGATGACGCCGCAAGAACGGGGCAATCCAGACCTCATCAACATGAGCCGCAAGAAGCGCATCAGCCGGGGCTGCGGGCAGGATTTGAATCAAATCAACCACTTCATGAAGACCTTCGACCAGATGCGCAAGATGATGCACACGATGACGAAGAATCCGGCGATGATGAATGCGATGATGGGGGCGGGAAAGCAGGGGGCGGTGGCGAAACCGGGGTTTCGGAGGAGGTGAGTTTTTTGTTTGAGGTGGTTTGAAATTATGACTACAATTTCAAACCACCTCAAACAACTGAACCCGCCTTATTTTGCCGCCATGAAAAGGTCGGTCTTGCTTTTTTTCCTACTCTCTCTTTGCCTTGCGGCGTACGCACAACCCTTAAACGTGCGCCAATCCCTTTTCCAAAACACTTTCGACTATCTGCCGCTCAATCCCGGTTGGTCGAGCATCTCCGAAGCCACCGGGTTTCAGGCAACCTACCTCGGCAGTTTCACAAATACTCGCATAGTTTCCAAGTCAGGGCAAGTCAGTTTATACGGTCGTTCAGCGAAAGCAGGATGGGGCGGCGTCTTGCATTTTTTCCAGGCGAATTATTACGGCGAGTTGAAAATCCGACCCAGTTATGCCCGCTTGTTCGAGACTTCGTTGGGCACTTTTGCTTTTGGCGGAGCGGTGGGCTTGTCTTATTTCGACTTTTCAGACGAGACGTTTTTTTGGTACTACCCGAATTTCGGCTCGGTGGATGCAAGCGTGGGCGTTCATTTTTTCCGGGAAAATTGGTTCGCCGGGGTTTCCAGCCTGTCCTTTTTTGAAACTTCCCTGCTGGCAAAAGACGAATCCAAAGAGTTGTTTTTCCTGCGGGAGCAACCGAATAATCTGTACGCAGGCACGGTCTTTCGCATCAACGATTACCTGCGGGCGAAGCCGGTTGCCTTGTTCAGTTTCACCAATCTCCGCCCTTTGCACGAGTCGGGGCAGCCTTTGGAAAACGTCTCCGAATATTTCTGGTCCATTGATTTTCAAGCCAATGTAATCATCGAGGACTCGTACATGGTGGGCTTGCTGTACGGCATCACCCGGTACGATTTGGGAGATGAATTTAACCGATACGGGTTGTCGGCTTCGCTGTTGTTTGGCAATTTCAGGCTCACGTATGGCATTCAGCAAAATGGGCGGAATGCGAGCGGGGTAGGGTTGCCGGTGAGTCACCTGGTCAGTGCGGGCTATGATTTTCCCATCGGGGAAGAAGAAACGCCGGTCAGATTTTTTTAAAAACACTTCGCAATGCCAACACCACTCGAAATCGTCGCCGCCCTGTTTTCCCTCGTCTGCGTCTGGCTCACCGTCAAACGGAACATTTGGTGTTGGCCCACCGCCATCATTGGCGTTACCGCTTATTTTTTCGTGTTTTACAAAAGCAAGCTGTACTCAGACATGGGCTTGCAGGTGGTGTTTTTCATCCAAAGCGTTTACGGCTGGTATTTCTGGCTGCACGGCAAAAAAGAGGATGCCGAAAAAGTGCCCATCCGCAGAATGCAAGGCAGGGATTGGGCGCTGACCGCTGCGACGACTGCGGCAATGATTTTGATTTTAGGCTGGCTCTCCGACCAATTTACCGACACGGACGTGCCTTATTTGGACGCTGCGGTGGCAAGCGTCAGCCTCATTGCCAACCTGTTGATGGCTCGTAAAATCCTGGAAAACTGGCAGCTTTGGATTGCGGTGGATGCGGTGTACGTGGGCTTGTTTTTGTACAAAGAGCTTTACCTGACGGCAGTTCTATACCTGATTTTTTTCGGAATGGCAATAGCCGGGCTTTATGAATGGAGGAAGGAATGGCTGGCGCAAAAGGCTTAAAACAGGGCGAGAAATGTCACTTCGGAACTACTTACCAAGCCTCATTCTGATTGACGATTGATGATTACATGATTGACGATTGTT
>CAZHLB010000227.1:0-9237 GCA_964533005.1 uncultured Saprospiraceae bacterium | reverse complement strand
GGACAACTTTGGACGGCAACATCGTCTCCGGCGAAACCACTTTGACGCCTGTCGTGGACGCTGCCGGAACGTACACTTTGACCGTCACCGCCGCCAACGGCTGCACCAATAGCGATGCCGCTACCGTGACGATTGACATCAATCTGCCGACCGTCGAAGCGGGTGCAAGTGTGCAAATTGGTTGCACCAGCGCAACAGTTACGCTCAACGGTAGCGCCTCTGCGGGAACGTATCTCTGGACAACTTTGGATGGCAACATCGTCTCCGGCGAAACCACGCTCACGCCAACGGTTGACGCTGCGGGAACGTACACTTTGACGGTCACCGCCGCCAACGGATGCACGAATAGCGATGCTGCAACAGTCACGATTGACATCAATCTGCCGACCGTCGAAGCGGGTGCAAGCGTCCAAATCGGTTGCACCAGCGCAACCGTCACATTGAATGGTTCCGCCTCGGCGGGAACGTATCTCTGGACAACTTTGGACGGCAACATCGTCTCCGGCGAAACCACTTTGACGCCAGTCGTCAGTGCCGCTGGAACTTACACACTGACGGTGACTGCCGCAAACGGCTGCACGAATAGCGATGCAGTTGGCGTGACGATTGACATCAACTTGCCAACGGTTGATGCAGGCGTAGCCGCAGAACTGAACTGCATCCTGCCGCAAGTCTCTTTGAACGGCAGCGCCTCCGCCGGAACGTATCTCTGGACGACGGCAAACGGTCTCATCATTTCCGGTGAAACCACTTTGACGCCGCTGGTCGGCGCTGCCGGAACTTACACGTTGACGGTCACCGGCATCAACGGCTGCACCAACAGCGACAATGTTTCGGTGAGCCTCGACGTGAATTTCCCATCCGCCAGCGCAGGCGCAGACGTGGAGCTTGATTGCATCAATATCACCGCCATTTTGGATGGCACGGGTTCAAGTTCGGGTGGCGCATTTAGCTACCTCTGGACGACTTTGAACGGCAACATTGCCTCCGGCGCAAACACGCTCACGCCGACCATCACTGCAGCGGGCGACTACACATTGGTCGTGACCAACATCGCCCTCGGCTGCACGGACAGCGACGTGGCGACCGTCCCGGCGGACGTGAATTTGCCAAACGTGAGCGCAACTGTGAGTTCTCAACTGACTTGCACCAATTTGACAGTCACTTTGAGCGGCAACGGCAGCAGCACGGGCAGCAATTTCACCTACCTCTGGACGACGCTCGATGGCAATATTGTCTCTGGTGAAACCACGCTGAACAACGCCGTCGTGGATGCCGCTGGCATCTACACTTTGACCGTGACTAACACGGACAATGGTTGTTCCGCAAGCGCCAGCGTCCTGGTGAATTCCTCGATTGACCTGCCAGCCGTGAGCGCCAGCGTGAACGGCTCGCTGACTTGCACCGTCCTGACGCTGACTTTGAGCGGCAACGGCAGCAGCAGCGGCAGCAACTTCGGCTACCTCTGGACGACCCTCGACGGCAACATCGTCTCCGGCGCAAACACGCTGAACAATGCCGTCGTGGATGAGCCTGGCACGTACACTTTGACCGTGTCCAACCTGCTCAATGGTTGCTCATCCAGCGCCAGCGTGAGCGTCTTTTTGAATGCGGAACTTCCTTCTGCCAGCGCCAGCGCCTCCGCTCAACTCACCTGCACCAACCTGACGGTGACGTTGAACGGCAACGGCAGCAGCGTGGGCCCAGTTATCAGCTACTTGTGGACGACCGTTGACGGGAACATCGTTTCGGGTGAAACGACCCTGAACCCAGTCGTGGATGCGGTCGGAACATACACTTTGACCGTGATGAATACGGTGAATGGCTGCACCGCCAGCGCCAGCGCAACCGTGACGGCGAGCCTGAGTTTGCCAACGGCAGAAGCAGGCGCTTCGGTTGAAATCACCTGCACCTTGCCGATTGTCTCGCTGAATGGCGCAGGCTCCAGCACGGGCAGCAATTTCAGCTACCTCTGGACAACCGTTGACGGCAACATCGTCTCCGGCGAAACCACGTTGACGCCCCAGGTGGACGCTTCGGGAACTTACACGTTGACCGTGACCAACACGACCAACGGCTGCACCGACAGCGACCAGGCTATCGTGACGATTTCGATTGCAGTGCCCGCAGCAGCAGCCGCAGCAGGCGGTCAACTGAGTTGCACAACGCCAACGGTGACTTTGGACGGAACCGGCTCGTCGAGTGGCGCACTGTTCGCCTACCTCTGGACGACCGTGGACGGCAACATCGTCTCCGGCGAAACCACGCTGAACCCAGTCGTGGATGCCACCGGCACTTACACTTTGACGGTGACGAACATCCTGACGGGTTGCACCGCAACAGCCAGCGCATCGGTGATTGCCTCGGACGACATACCTACCGCTGCTGCCACTGTCAGCGAAATGCTCGGCTGCGCAAATGCGACCGTGACGGTTTCGGGTCAAGGCTCCTCGGCGGATTGCGTCACCTACCTCTGGACGACGACCGACGGGCACATCGTCAGCGGCGACACTTCGCTGAACGCCATCGTTGACCAGGCTGGAACGTACACTTTGACGGTCACCAGCACCTTCAGCGGCAACACCGCAACGGCAACCGTCATCGTCGAGCTTGCGCCGGAAGTCAGTGTGGTTTTTGTCTCGAAAGAAGACGTGGATTGCTTCGGAAATGCAACGGGTAGCATCACCGTCAGCGAGACGGGCGGCACTGCGCCGTTCACTTACCTCTGGTCGAATGGAGCGACAACGGCGACCATCACCGGCTTAGTGGCTGGCGCATATTCCGTCACCGTCACCGACGACAACGGCTGCACCAGTGAACTTATCGTGATGATTATCCAGCCGCCTTTGCTGGTCGCAAACGTGACCGTCACGCATGAAAGCTCGCCCGGCGCAAACGACGGCTCGGCGATTTCGATGCCTACCGGCGGCAACCCGCCCTACGAATGGCTCTGGAGCAACGGCTCGACGGCAAACGGAATCATGAACCTTGCCCCCGGCGTCTATTCGCTGACTTTGACGGATGAAGCAGGTTGCGACGACGTGGTGACAGTGGTCATCAATCCAGCCGATTGCGCCACTTCGACGCTGGCTGTTTCCGTCACTTCGACCAACGAATCTGCGCCTGGCGCAAACGATGGAACGGCAACGGCAACGCCGAGCGGCGGTGTCGCACCATTCACTTATGATTGGAGCAACGGCGCAACGACCGCTGCCATCACCAACCTCGCTCCCGGCACTTACACGGTCGTCGTGACCGATGCCGAAGGCTGCGGCGTGGTTGGCACGGCAACGATTGAAGCATTTGAAGTTGATTGCGACGGCACGTTAACTGTCAGCATCGCTTCCACCAACGAATCTTCCGCTGGCGCAAACGATGGAACAGCAACGGCAACGCCGAGCGGCGGCACCGCACCGTATTCCTACGCATGGAGCAACGGCGCAACCACTGCCAGCATCACCAACCTCTCTCCCGGCACGTACACGGTAACCGTGACCGATGCCGAAGGCTGCACAGTGGTTGGCACGGCGACGATTCTTGAGTTCGGTTGCGACGGTTCACTCGCAGTGAGCATCACTTCCACCAACGAGTCTGCCGCTGGCGCAAACGATGGAACAGCAACGGCAACGGCAAGCGGCGGAACCGCACCGTACTCCTACGCATGGAGCAACGGCGCAACGACCGCCAGCATTTCCAACCTCACTCCCGGCACCTACACGGTGACGGTGACCGATGCCGAAGGCTGCACGGTTAGCGGAAGCGTGACCATCGAGCCATTCACTGGCGGCGGCTGCAATTTGGAAGGTGAAATTACCAGCGTCAACATCGGTTGCCCAGGCTCCGAGGCTGGTTCGGCGGAGGTCAGCGTGAGCGGCGGTTCCGGCAATTACAGCTATTTGTGGTCGAATGGAGCAACCACCGTCAGCATCGTCATCACCCTGCCCGGCACGTACACCGTGACCGTCACGGACGAAGACGACGACTGCCAGATAACACTTTCCACCACCATTACCGTCGTGCTGGACGACCTCCCGCCAGTGGTTGTGGTGCAAGACGTGACAGTTTACCTGGATGAAAACGGGCAAGGCAGCGTCACCTTCGACGACATCATCGTCAGCGCAGTGGACGATTGCGGGCCCGTGACCATCACCTGCGACTTGCCAACGGTGGATTGCGACAACCTCGGCAACAACCTCGTCACCATTCATTTCGAGGACAGCGCAGGCAACGACACGGTCGTGACCGTCACCGTCACGGTGGTTGACACGATTGCGCCGGTCTTCACTTGTCCCGAAGATTTGACGGTGGATGGTTGCCAGGGGCCCGTCGAATACATCGTTCCCGGCTTCACCGACAACTGCGAGGCAGGTTTGCCCGACATGCTTTTGATTGAAGGATTGTGCCCCGGCTCGGTCTTCCCGGTCGGCACGACCCAGGTGACTTACGCAGGCGTGGACGGCAGCGGCAACGTCACGACTTGCACGTTCAACGTGACCGTCGAATCTGACCTCTTGCTCAATTTAGACGTTACCCATCCCACCTGCCCCGGCTCGTCCGACGGCTCGGCGACGGTCAACATCACGGGCGCAGACCTCGACGAGGTGAACATCCTCTGGACTGACCCGCTGCATCAGAATACGGCAACCGCAAGTGGTTTGCCCGCAGGCAACATCTCGGTGCTGGTGGTTGAAAAAGCGACGCTTTGCATGCACGTGCAAACCGTCACGCTGGTCTCGCAATCGAACTTAGATATTTTATTTGACGAAATCATCCAGCCCGGCGGCGGCACGGTTGGCGGCAGCATCAAAGTCACTGTCAGCGGCGGCGTTGCCCCGTACAAATACGAGTGGACGAGAAACGGCAGCCTGTTTTCCACCAACGAAGACATCGCCCCGTTGCCCGACGGAACGTACATTTTGCAAGTGACCGATGCCAACGGCTGCGTGCTTTTCTCCGACCCGGTCGAAATCGGAGAGGTAGTGGAGGAAACGCCCATGCCGGACAACCTGGCAGACATGCTCCAGGTTTTCCCCAGCCCGACCATCGGCAAGGTGTATTTCGACATGAATTTGCAGGAAGCGCAGCCGGTGAAAATTGAAGTCTTCGACTTCACGGGTCACCCGGTGCTGCAACTGAAAAAGGAAAGCATGAAAAAAGGCAAGCTGGGCTACGACCTCACCGGAGCGCCGAGCGGAAAATACGTGGTGAAATTTTCCATCGGCGGCGAAACGGTCACGAAGCAGTTTGTCCTAACAAGTTGGTGATTTGGTGAGTTGGTGATTTGGTGATTTGGTGGTGGGACGTCAGACGTTGCATGTCTAACGTCCCAACCACCAAATCACCAAACCACCAAATCACCAAACGTCTTAACGAAGGGGCATTTTTTCGGCAGTGCGAGGCTTCGGCTTTGCACTGTCTTCGTTATGGAGGGCATGAATTGTTGAGTTGAAAAATGCCCCCTCTTTCATTTATCTCAACCAACCAAAAGCCATGAAAAATCAAATGAATCACTCCCAAAACAACCATTATGACCACCCGGCAGAAGATGCGCCGGAGGATTTCTCGACCTCTTTGCTTCGGTTTTTTTTGAAAGACAGGAGAAAAAAGGAAAGCGCCGGAAATGGCGAGGAAAGGCTGGAAAGCAATGGGCAGGAGTCATCTTCTCTTAGCTTCAAGCGATTCAAATTGAACTCGGAAGGGATGGCGGAAGAATGGTAAATGGTAAATGGTAAATGGGCTATCCATTTACCATTTACCATTTACCATTCTTTCACCCCCAAATCACGTCCTTGCTATTTTTCAAATACCGCTTGATATTCAGCCAGAAAGCCACGAAAAGATAAACGATGATGGGCGAGCCAAGCGCAGCAAAAGACAGGTAGATGAAATACTTGCGAACCGTCGCAGAAGCAATGCCCATGCGTTCGCCGAGGTAGCTGCACACGCCGAAGGCGGAACGTTCCAGGATATCTTTCATCTGTTTCATGGCGGCAAATTTGGCAAAAAGCTGACAGGTGGTTTTGAGATGTCATCTGAAAAAAAAATTCATTTTTTTTCAGATGACATCTCAAAACCACCTGTGAGCTTTGGGTCGGATTGAAAATGAAAAAGCCCCGGTTGAAGTTCAACCGGGGCTTTTTCAATTGATAGCTCCAATTTTCATCAGCGGTTGTTCCGGTTGCCGCCGAAGCGGTAGCCAAGACCGACTTTGGCGATAATCATCGCACTCGACCAACTGGCTTCCACCTGTTCGCCTTCCGCACTGAACTTGGTTTCGTCCACGATGGCTCTGCCCACGCCAAAGCCGAAGTCGAAGATGAAACCCTTTTCCGAAGCCACTTTGTAGCCCAAGCCAATGCCCAAACCGAAACGGGTTTTGTCGTATTCGGCATAAGTGCTGGTCTCGTCCGTGATGGTGAAACTGCGCCGGACGAAGCGGGCGAAGGCATCGGCATAAAATCGGTCAGCGCCATTTTTTGGGCTGAAATAGTACTTGCCAAAAACGGTGACCGGGAGGTTTTTGTACTCAAACCCGCTCAGGTCGCCCGAGCCAAAGCCGATGTTGGGTTCGATGCTGAAACTTTCATTGATGTGAATGTCAGCGCCGAGGTTGATGTCGCCAAAGAGCAGGTTGAACGGGTTCAGGGTCACGTCCACCTGGGCTTGCGTGTTGGAGAGAGAGACAGCGCCCCAAGCCAGGGCTGCGAGGAGCAATGCTTTGATTTGATTCATGTTTGGTGATGATTTAATTGTTTGAAAAATAAATTTCGAGGCAAAGTAGAGTCGCCTCGGAGAGGAAGTAAAGAGAGCGGCGAAACTTTATGATTTTGCTTGAAATTCGCCTGTGAACTTTGAATTTTAATTAACCGTGCCAACCGCTTTAGGCAGGCAGCGTGTCTTCCAACAAAAATTTAGCCATGAAAAAGAGTTTTACACTGCTTGCTATCCTTGTCGTTGCCGCCGGGCTTTTTGGGCAAGAAACACCCTTCAAATTTTCCGTTGAAACAAACCTCGGCATTTTAAACACCACCCTGCGAAACCCGCCAGCCGATGCGAATTACGAACGAGGCTGGCAACTGAGTGCCGCCGTTTCCCGGCATCTGAAAGGCAGGCACCATCTCAGATTAGGATTGCATTTTTCAAACTTTCAATTGGATTTTTCCCCCCCGCCCTCGTCGTCTCCCATCATTTTTTGCTTCGAATGCGACATTTTCTGGTTTCAAATCGAAACTCGTGGCGTCCGGTGGGGGCATCAATTCGACTTAGCTCGGTCGCCCGGCATCCGGCTTTCTTTGATAAATGCGCTGCAAACCGACTACGTCGCCTGGGTAAATTTCATGGATGAGCCAGCCAACGTAGCCCTAAGTTATGCGGGCGAAATCAGTGCGGATTTCAAAGTATTCAGAAAGCTTTGGCTGAAAACCGGCTGGATTTTTCAAACTGCCCTTACTCGATATGCTGATTTCCACGACCGGAGTTATTTTCCGATTGCCTATGGCATGAACCTGGGTATGAGGCGGAATTTTTGACCCAAAAGGTGACACCTGGAAATGAGAAGCGGCGGCTGGAAAATTTTCTTTCAGAAAATTTTCCAGCGCCCCGTTCGCATTTCCAGGTGTCACCTTTAAGATTCACGGCAAGTAGCTCACCTTGAATTTTTGATAATCCACCTCATTCGTCACGCCAGGCAACCCGCAGTTCAGCGCCTGATTTTCCACTTTTTGCATCCTGTCTTCCACGTCCGATTGCCGATTTTCTACCCAAACTAGCGAAAGGCTATCGCCTAAATCTTTTTCAAGAATGGTTTTGATGCCCATCGGGTCATACAAAAACGGGCAAATCGTTTCAATCGCAAACTCGTCGGCATTCAAAACGGCGGTTTCGTCAAAGGTCAGCGCAGGCATTCCGGCAGCCATTTCGCTCAGATTTTCCACCGGGTTGTCCAGCAAAATATCGCCCAGGTTCGTGCCGCCAAACTCCTCCGCCATACGCTTCACCAGCAAATCCGTGTCGGAATAATACAACTCATGACCAATGACGCCGAGCAATTGGCTCTCGGAATCCAAATATTTCAGCAGCCCGGTATTGATGTAAAAATGTCCGCCCGGCAGGAAAAAAGCAGTGGAAAGGTCATCGTTTCGGACGATGCTGACCGACCAGTCATATTCCAGCCGGTGGTCAATCTGAGCGGTTTGTAGCATGGTATTGAACAAGATTTCGAGGTAGGAATATGCTTGTGCATAATCTTCCCGGCTCAAAATTTCAAATGCCGGGTTCTGCTCAATTTCAGCTTTGAAAGCAGCTCCTATTTTGATTTGGTCGGCAGTGGAATATTCGTCCGGGTCAATGCTGATGATTTTTCCAGGCGTTTGATTGCAAGCCAGCGGCAGGAGAAGGGAAGCGGCAAAAGCGAGGCGGAGAATTGATTTCATCCTGTTTGTTTTTTGAGGGGCGATATGTTTCGACCAAAAAACATTCCATTAAAGCTCAAAGTCCGTCCTCAAAGCTGACAGGTGGAAAATGCCTGATTTCGCTTGAAAAAATTTCTTTCAGAAATTTTTTCAAGCGAAATCAGGCATTTTCCACCTGTCAGCTTTTTGTCCATCTTTGGCTATCAATCATCAATCAAAAATCATCCATGACTTTACGTGATTTCTTCGCTCTGCTTGCTGAAAATCCGGTGCTGATTTTAGCCTTTTTCATCCTCATCCCTTTCACTGCCTGGCTCGCCGGGTTCATGGGCAAGGGCGAAGGGCATCTTGCGCCGTGGAAATACTTGTATTCCACCCTGATTTATTTAGCCTGCGTACCCGGCATTTTTGCGGTGACGTTGAGCATTTACGTCTTCGTTTTCGAGCGGCGCAGCATTTACGACACGGACATTTACACGCAGATTTTACCTGTCGTTTCGATGGTCGTGACCCTGCTTTTAATTCGGAAAAATGTGGATTTGGATTTGGTGCCGGGCTTCGATAAAATCACCGGCTTGATAATGATGATTGCTGCGATTTTCGCTTTTATGTGGGTACTCGATAAGACGCATATCCTCGTCATTTCCTACCTGCCTTTCTGGCAAGGCATCTTGATTTTTATTGGACTGCTGCTCGTCATCCGGTGGGGTTGGAGTCGAATCACAAGTAGACAGGAAGCGGCGTAGAAATCAATGGAGAGAGGTGGTTTTGGAGAAAAATTTTTGGGATGTTTCACGGCAGGTAAAAAGTAGTTTACACTTTTTGT
>CAZHLB010000226.1:0-9248 GCA_964533005.1 uncultured Saprospiraceae bacterium | reverse complement strand
GCCATTTAACCGGCCGGACACCAGTTTACGGGCTGACAGGACTACAAGCCAACAGCTATTTTTTCAGCAATAAAAACTCCTTCGTTATCAAGTAATCGAGCGGAAACAGCCGCAGGTTCAAATTCTTCAAACCCGGCAGCCGGTTCGCAATGCTATGGCTTTTGCGAAACTTCACCTTCAAGCCACTGCCTTCAATCACCGCCATCAACTTCTTGTGCGTCAGGTGATTAAGCCCTTTGTAGGCTGCCACCAAATCGCTTTCCTCCTCACCAACGATGATGCGGTTGTTCTTTTCAATCAGCCGCAGCAGCATTTTTTGCGGCAAAAACTGACACCAGGGAATTCCCACCACATGCTGCACGTGCGAAGCGTAAGGACTTTTCCACGGCGGATACGACACGAAAATGCTCCCGCCAAAAGCCAGCGAACGGCTCAATTCCCTGAAAATCGCCTTCAAAATCGGCAGTGAAATATGCTCCGCTACGTCGTTCAGCACGATGAAATCGTACTTCTCCTCCACCGGCGCATCGAGCACGTTACGCACCTCGAACAGCACGTTTTTCACGCCATGTTTCACTCGCAGGTCGTTGGCAATGGCGATGTGATGCCTGTCAATGTCAACGCCATGCACCTGGCACCGCCAGTTTTTAGCGTACCAGAGACTCATTCCGCCCATTCCGCAACCAAAATCGAGGACTTTTTTTCCATCCAGATTGAATCGCTCCCGGATGAGCGCCTTGTCCACGAACAGGTGGTTTGCATTTTCATTCAAGAAGTTTTGCTCCGCATAGGTTATACCCTCCTGGTAAAGTTCTGCCGTTATCATGCCCGTAGTTTTAATTTATTTGAGAGGGGGCTTTCGATTCAAGTTGTTGATTGTCAATTATTAAGAGGCTGTTGTTCAAGCTGCACTTTGTCGCTTTTGTCATTCTCGCAGAGAACCTCTGAGTCTTGATGAGCCGCTTTGTGCGACGCAGCCAGACTCAGAGGTTCTCTGCGAGAATGACAAAAGCGACAAAGTGCGACGCAGAGCGACTTGGGAGACAGCCTCAAATTTTCGGAAAGGTAGCGTTCTCCATTTCCGGCTCGTCCACCTTTCCGAAAGTTTCAAACTTTCGGAAAGGTGGCTCATCCACCACTGGCGGCTTTTTTCGGACGCCATTTTTCCCGAAATGAATGAGTTTTTTGTAAAACTCAACCATGTACCCAAACGGTCGCAAAGCATTGACTTTCAATCTTCTGCTCAGGAAAAACTGCATGAAGCCAAATGTCACCGCATACGCTGTCAAAGTTCCAAAAGCCGCTCCGTAAACACCGAAACGGTTGATGAAAACGTAATTCAATGCCGCCGTCAAAGCCAGGCTGCCAACGGTGAAAATGAAGTTCACTTTCGGCATCCCGATGCTGTCCAAAACCGTCCCAAACTGGACGGCATACGGCATGAACAAGCCATACAAAATCGTGAATCTCAGCAAATTAGCCGCTTCATGGTATTGACTTCCCGCCACCAGGTAAATAATCCAATCCGCAAAAATCAGCACCAAAACGATGCACGGAATCATGAAAGCGAGGATAGCTCCCACCGCTTTTTCGTACAAATCCCGCACTGCCCTGTTGCCGTCTTCCATTCGCTTTGCGCTCTGCGGAAAGAGAATATTCGCCATGCTCGCCGTTGGCACGTCGGTCAAATTGGTGACCCGGATGGCTGCATCGTAAAGCGCCACCGCAGCCGCCCCGCCGCCTGCCGCCAAACCGCCGAGCAGTAACTTGTCCACGTTGTTGTAAAGCTGCGTGCTGAGGTTCGTGCCGAAGACGTATTTGCCGTAACTGAACAATTTTGCCACCCAATGCCAATCCAATTCCCGGCTGAACCGCACGTATCTTTTGGCAAACCACCAAGCCGTCAGCGAAGCAGCGGCAGCGGCAATGATTTGAAAAACAGCCAGTTGCGCTAGTTCGATTTTCTCTTTTTTCAAAAAAAGAAAAAGGATGTAGCCAAAAAGCACGCCGCCCTTTACGAAGTTGCTCCAAAAAATCCCCCGAAAATCCAGGTTCGCCTGCTGGATGTAGTTGAACTGGAAAAACGGGATAAGCGCAACCGTCGTCAAGCAGTAAATTTTCAGCAAATCCGCCAGGTGCGGCGCATCGAGCCAGATGCTCAGGGGCAGCGACAGCCCCAGCAAAAGCAGCACGATTCCAAATGTCAAAAGGCAATTCAGCGCCACCGAAGCGGTCGTGATTTTGCCAGCTTCTTCCTCGCCACTGGTGGCGAGGTATTTCACCAAAGCATTTTGCAGCAAGCCAATCCGCCCCACCTCCAAAATCGAGGTGACGGCGAGAAACAGCACCCAAACCCCAAACTCCTCCTTCGGAATCGCCCGAAACAAAAGCACCGCCCCCCCAAACCCAAAAACCAGCGCCGCCATTTTCTCAGACAACGTGTAAAAACCGGAGCGAAGCCAGTAAGAATTGCTTGGGCTGTTCAATTGCAAATTGTTGATTGTCAATTGTTAATTGCTAATTGTTGATTGCAAGCGGCGTCCCCCAACAATCAACAATTAGCAATTAACAATCAAAGGTTTTTCAAGTCCACATTATTCAAAATGCCGCCGAGCATCTTGCCATTCATGCTTTGCAAAAACTCGATGGTGTCCTTGTCGGCGTTGCCGATGGGGGAGAGGGCAGAGATAATTGTCACGACTTTTTCAGCGTAGGGCATCAATTCACGAGCGTCGGCGAAGTCGTTCATCGCTGCCGCTTCGAGGAAAATGAAGTCGTATTTCTTGCCGTATTGCTCGATGACTTTCTTGAAATCCTTGCCTGCCAGCACCTCCGACGGGCTTTGGTTGCCGCCCTGGTTGCCGATGATGTCAATGTTTTTTAGTTGCGGGTCGGTGGTTTCGGCTTCTCCGGCAGGCAGTTCTTTTCTCCCGGTTGACAGGCTGCCGAGGTAGCCAGACACTGGCGCATCGGTGGAAATCTCGATGTTACTCTTGGTCTTGAAATTTGACAGGGTGTTGTTTTTGAAGTTGGTGTCAATTATCAAAATGCGCTTGTTGTTGAGGCTCAAGGCATAAGCAAGCAGAACGATGAGAAACGACTTGCCTTCCCCTGCCTTTGGACTTACGAACAGGAAACTTTTCCCACCTGAGTTTTCCAGCGCCGTGCGCAGCTTTCGAATATTTTCCTTGAAATGCTCCAACTCGCCCTGCTTCTGGGTCTGGGTGAACAAGGTTTGCAGGTTCATTTTTTTCACCTTCACCCGGTTGGCGTAGCCGAGCAATGGCAGCTTTGTCACCCGCTGAAATTGCGACGGCGACTGCAAACTCGAATCAATAAATGCCAGCAAAAACAGCACGATACTCGTCAACGTCCCTCCTGCCACTCCTGCGAAGGCAGCAAAAACAGTGCGGTGCGAAGGCTCCGGCTTGGCAGGCATTTCTGCTTTTTCGATGAGGGCGAGCGGGTTTTCCGTGCCTGCTGCAAAAAGTTTGGCGTCGTCGAGTTCTCCGGTGGCTCGCAGGTATTCATTGGTCAGGCGGTCTTGGTCGGCAATCAGCGTGTTCAGGTGGTTGTCGTCGGTGAGCAGTTTGGCGGCACGACCTTGCTGGCGGGCGATTTCGGCGGCGTATGACCGCTCGGCAGTGGTGGCAAATTCGAGGTCAATTTTCTTTTCGATGCGCTCCATTATCCAGTCCCGCACCTGGTCGTTTAGGGTTCGTTTTTTGTCCTTGTTGACCATCAAGCCTTCGCCGCCAATCAATTTTTTGACCTGTTCCCGAAGGCTGATAATTTTCCCTTCGAGGGCGGCTGCGCTTTTTTTGTTGCCTGCCGCAACCAGTTCGATTTGCTTTGCCTGCAAGTCATTTATCTCCTTCGACAACTGGTTGAAATCTTCGCTGAGGTACAAATTGGAAGCGTAGTCGTTGCCCATGTACTTGGTGTACTCCTGGATTTTTGCTTCCAAAACCGGGATGGCTCTCTGCAATCCTTCGATTTCCTGGCTTGCTTCTTCCTTCTTCAATTCGAGGTCTTTCAAATGCCCAATCACCGATTCCCGTTGGGTCATGACATCCACTAATCCATTGGCTCTCTTGTAGTTATTGATTTCCTCGATTTTGGAGTCCAGCTCTTTTTTCTTCTCCGTCACCTGCTTGGTGTGGAAGGCAACCGAGGTTTTTTCCTCTTGCGACAGGTCAATTTCATGCTGGTCAAAAAATGCCTGGATGAAAGCGTTCACCGCAAAAAAAGACAGCTCCGGGCTTTCCGACTCGAACTCCACGCTGAGGTAGTCCGTCTCACCGATTCGCTTGATATCCAGCTTTTTGAGCAGGCTTTCGTAGTCGTATTCGTAGGCTTCGGGCAGCTTGTTGCTGTATGTTTCAACAGGTGGTTGGGCAAGGCTGCCAGTGTCCGGATTGCTGGTTTTCAGCGTGAGGGCGAGGTTGTCGAACTCGCTTTGCGTCAGCCCCGCTTCTTCGGCGTCGGGCAGCCGGAACGGTTGGTTGACAGGGTCGAGGTCGTGCTGCAATAGCTTGTCCGTCAGCGTCTTGACGCTGCTGCGGGATTTCATTTTTTCAATCAAGCCGTTGAAACTGCTCTCGATTTGGAATTGCTGAATGAAGGGATTGTCCTTTTGCAGGCTGACGCCTTTGTAGTCAATGATTCCGGTGGAAATCACCGTCTTGGCTTTATAGACAGGCGGAAGTTTGCCGACCAAAAACCAGGTGGCTATCGAGGAGACAAGTACGACCGAAAGGAGCAGCCACTTTCTCCTCAATAAAATATTAGCGAGATATGAAAAGTCCATAGCGTTGTAGTTTCTCAAGTCATTTAGCCACGGGATGCTGTTTGGAAAAAATTTTGGTCAGATGAAATTTCGCTGGGGAGCGACAGCCAGGGGAAGCGACAAAGATTAGGTGACGAATATCTTAATTGTTCGTTTTGCTTCGCCGCCCGGCAAAGGTAAGTGCCGGGAAAGTGTTTGTAAAGGCTTTTGCTAACTTGCCCGAAAAAAATGTTGGATGGTTAAATGGCTAAATGGTTAAATGGTTGGATGGCTGGACATCATAGCCATCCAACCATTTAACCATTTAGCCATTTAACCATTTAACCGATTGAAAACATGGCATTTAGATTCCGACTCTGCCCGAACGACACGACTGCCGTTCTCAAAGAAATGTTCAACGCCACCCCGCTGCGGGTGCCCGAAGCAAGCGTAAAACCGCTGCTGGTCATCGCTGAAAAAGATGGCAAAACCGACAAACGGGGCGAATTGCTGCCGCTGCTCGAAGGCAAAACCAAGCTCAAAATTGAGTGGCACGAAGACCCTGTTTCCGACATCAACCTCGAAAAAACACGCTCGGTGAACTGGGATTTTGGATTCAAAATTCTCGAAGGTTTTTTTCAGGGCTTCAACATTCCCGGCGCTTCGGTGGCAAATAAAATGAGCGCAGCAAAGGAAATTTCCCTCTCTTTCAAAAACGTCCGCCGCCGGTGGATTGACAAAAACGAGCTTGGCACCGCCTTGAAAAATCGCCACATTGACTTGACGCATCCATCCCTGGGGCTTTTCCTCGGCGACGACCCGTGGAACATGTTGCTGGTCACGGATGTGATTGTCAGCAATGGCTTCGCCATCAACAACGAAAGCTCGACGGATGCTGGTTTTGAGGCGCAAATTCCTGCCATTCAGCAGATTGTGAATGAGGCAAATGCCAAAGTACAGGTGAAAAAAGAGAATAAAAACTCCATCACTTTTGAGGGTGCGGATTCGCTGACTTTCGCTTTTTCGTGCGTGAAATTAGAGGTGAACCCTGCCACCGGCGCTTTGACGGTCGGCACGACGGTCGTGACGAGAAGCACGGAACAAGGCGTCGTGGAAGTGGAAGAACCAGAACCAGTTGAGTTGGATGAGAATGTTGAAAATGCGGGGATGCTGGAGTGGGATTGATGGAGGCAACGAAATGTCATCCCGATAAAAATGAAATTTTTATCGGGATGACATTTCTGGTCGTCATCTATTTCTCGACCGCAATGCCTGCGCCAGAAAGGGCAGCCATGATTTTTTCGAGTTGTGATTTCAGAGCAGCATTTTCTGCCTTTTGCGCCGCAATTTCCAATTTTAAATTTCCAATTTCCTCCTGCTGCTCCTGCATCCCTTTCACCAAAGGCATCACGAAATCCGAATAGCGCACACTGTACATTCCCACCTCGTCCGCCGCTTTTTCCACGCCGCTGAAATCGTAGCCCACCGCTTTTGCCGCTGCTTCCACTTCCTGGGCGATGAAGCCGGTGAATTGTTTTTGCTCGATATCGTACTTGCCAGCCCAGTCGCCAGTCGCTTTTTCCCCTCGAAAACAAAGTTCGTTTTGCCTGTGAATGTCGAGGTGATACGTCACCGGACGCAGGCGGGTGATGAAGTCCAGCCCCGGCACGTTTTCCTGCACCTGCGTCTTGATGCGGGCATCGCTGTAAGTTGAAAAAGCGACTTGCCCGCCAATGAAACTGACGCTGGTGTTGCCAATTTCGACGCGGTTGCTGGCACTGCTGACGCCGCCAGACAGGTAGCCGATGCAGGTGGTGTTTTCCAGGTTGCCGGTGGTGAACGAAGCCGTGCTTCCCAGGGCGGTGTTGCCAAAACCAGTCGTATTGTAGTACATCGAGGAGTTGCCGACAGCCGTGTTTTCAAAGCCGGAAGTATTGGAAAACAAAGCCTGGTAGCCACTCGCCACGTTGTAGTCGCCATTGAGGTTGTAAAACATTGCCGAGCGCCCGGCTGCCAGGTTGCCCAAGCCGGTCGTGTTCGTGTACATGGCTTCAGCTCCGACGGCAGTGTTTTCCTCGCCGGTCGTGTTGAAACGCAGCGATTGGTAGCCAGCGGCGGTGTTCAGATTGAGGCTGAGGTCGTCGGCAGCGCCTGCATTTTCGCCGATGAAGACGGATTGCCCGCTGTTCATGCTTTCCAGCCTTGCACCTTGCATTACCCATTTTTCAGAGCCAGCGAGGTCGAAGCGAATTTTGTCTTCGTCGGGGCTTTCTTCCACTTGGACTTTGGTGTCCAAATCAGCGTCCGCCATTGCTACAGGCGAAGGCAGAATGACCATGTTTCCACTCGAAATCGAAAGTTGGTTGCCGCTGAGACTGAGCGTTTGCAATTCATTCGACCCGCTCAGGTCGCCCGTATTGGCGATGACGTCGCCCGTCAAACTGATGCCTGAGCCAGCAGTGTAATTCACCCCCGGCACAGTCACGGTGTTGCCGGAAGAAATGCTGAGTTGGTTGCCGGTGATGCTCAGGCTTTGCAATTCATTTGACATGCTCAAGTCGCCGGTGTTGGTGATGGCGTCGCCAGCGAGGCTGATGCCCGACCCTGCGGTGTAATTCACCCCCGGCACGGTCACGGAGTTGCCATTGGAAATGCTGAGTTGGTTGCCGGTGATGCTCAGGCTTTGCAGTTCATTCGAGGCGCTGAGGTCGCCGGTGTTGGTGATGACGTCGCCTGCCAGACTGATGCCCGACCCGGCGGTGTAACTGACCCCGGCGAGCGCTTGCCAGCCAGTTCCGGTGAAAAAGAAAAATCCCCCGACGTCCGTGTCGAATACGAGCAAACCTGTTGCGGGAGCGGCAATCGCAGTGCGTTGCGCCGAGGTCAAGCGGGGCACGAGCATTCCCTTGTCGGTGGCTTTCACGTCGAAAACGGCGCTTGCGTCGGGCGCAGCGCCGTCGGCGTTGATGCTGACGGATTGTTGAATGTTGGACTGGCAAAACAGATGAATCGAGCTGCAAATGCAGAGAAGGAGAAGGGTAGTTTTTGACTTCATGGATGAGAATTTTTGAGTAAAAACGGGCTAAAAGCAGGCAGGTCGGGAGCGCCCGACCCGCCTTGTTAGAATCGAATAAACTTATTGCATGAGCAGTTTTTGGATATGCCTCTCTCCTTCCGCCTGCACTTCCACCAAGTACAACCCCGCCTGCGCCTGCTGCAAATTCAGCTCGAAAATGCCACCTGCCCACTCGCCGAGATGCTCCGAAAACATCACTTTGCCTGTCAAGCCGATGACCCGGACTTGGACGTTTTGCCCCTCAAAATTGTCCAATTGCAGGCTGACTAAGCTGCCATGCGCCGGGTTTGGAAATATACTGAAACCTGCGCCAGTGCTGCTTCCAGCTTGCATCGAGTTGTTCGAATTCGGCGGCGCAAATGCCGTGACGGTGAAATTGAACACCGGCGACCACGAGCCTGTGTTTGCACCGCACATTGCCCGCACTTTGAACTTGTAGTTGCCGACCACCGGGAAGCTGTTCACCACGACAGAAGTGTTCGTCGTGACCAGTGTCTGGTTGAACGGAGTGGGGTTGCCGCTGGCGTTTTGCACGTTGACGACGTAGGAAGTAGCGCCTGCCACTGCGTTCCAGCCCAGGGTAGCGCTGGGGAAGGCAATGTTTGTCACGTTCAAACCTGTCGGTGCGGGAAGGTTATTGCAGTTGCCGCCACCACCGCCGCCGCCGGAGCCAACCGTGAAGTTGAACACGGGCGACCATGAGCCAGTGTTTGCGCCGCAGAGCGCCCGCACTTTGAACTTGTAGTTGCCCGTCACCGGAAAACTGCCAAACACGACGGAAGTGCCGGTCGAGGTGAAAGTGGTGTCGAGCGGCGTGGCGTTGCCGCTGCCGTTTTGCACATTGACGCTGTACGAAGTTGCGCCCGCCACTGAATTCCAGCCCAGGGTCGCACTGGGGAAGGCGATGTTTGTTACGTTCAAGCCGGTGGGTGTGCCGAGGTTTGTGCAACTGCCGCCGCCACCGCCGCCTGCGCCGACCGTGAAGTTGAAAATAGGCGACCAGGAGCCAGTGTTGCTGCCGCAAACTGCCCGCACTTTGAACTTGTAGTTGCCTTGCACCGGGAAGCTGTTCACCACGACGGAGGTAGTGGTCGGGGTCAGCGTCAGGTTGAAGGGAGTGGCATTTCCGCTGCCGTTTTGCACGTTGACGACGTAGGAAGTAGCGCCAGCCACTGCGTTCCAGCCGAGGGTGGCGCTGGGGAAAGCGACGTTGGTCACGTTCAAGCCGGTGGGTGTGCCGAGGTTGCTGCAACCCCCGCCGCCGCCGACGGTGAAGTTGAACACGGGCGACCAGGAGCCAGTGTTTGCGCCGCAGAGCGCCCGCACTTTGAATTTGTAATTGCCCGTCACCGGGAAACTGCCGAACACGACCGAAGTGCCGGTCGAGGTGAAAGTGGTGTCGAG
>CAZHLB010000225.1:0-9300 GCA_964533005.1 uncultured Saprospiraceae bacterium | reverse complement strand
CGCAGAGGTTCTCTTCGAGAATGACAAAGCGACACGCAAGTGACTCAGAGCAACTTTTGAGACTGCCTCGTTTGGCATTGCCTTGAAATCATTTCTCGGCAACCTGAATATCCATCCCATCCGTCAGGTTGATTTGACCGGAAACCACAATCTCCTCGCCTTCCGCCAAGCCACTGCGCACCTGCACTTTGTCGCCAAAAACAAGTCCGGTTTCGATGTGCTTCAAAACGGCTTTGCCGTCTTTCACGACATAAACTTTGGCATCCTGCAAACTGCCGACGATGGATTCCCTCGGAATGGCGACGACCTGGCGGGCTGCGCCACCTGCAAAATTCACCGTGCCGGTCATGCCTGCACGGAGGTTGCCGGAGGGGTTCGGGATTTCGATTTCGACGAGGTAGCGGCGGCTGTCGCCTGCGTTCACGTCAATAAAACTCACCGTGCCGTCCAGTTTTTTGTCGGAGAAAAGGTCGGCAGTGAGGCTGATTCGCTGTCCTTTTTGAACCGTAACTACTTGTTCCTCTGTCAGATAGACCTGCATTTTCAGCCGGCTCGTGTTGGTGATGTCCGCCATTTTCATTCCCGGCGACACGAGCGAACCACGCTCGACCATCTTGCCGGTGATGGTTCCGGAAATCGGCGCTTTGACGTAGGTCATCGAAATCTGCTTCTCCAAACTCTTGATTTGTTGATGCAGGTTGTCAATGTTCAGTTTGGCGTCGTCCACTTGCTGCTGGGTCACGCCGCCTTCGCCGAGCAGGTTTTTCAGGCGTTTGAAGTCGTTGTCGGCTTTGGCGAGGTTGGTTTTGGTAGTCTCCAACTGGATTTTCAGCAAGTCGTTGTCCACCGCCGCCAGCGTTGCGCCAGCCTGCACGGACGAGCCGTTGTCGAAGTTCAACTGCTCGATTTTGCCGGAAATTTCAGCCATCACCGCCGCCTGTTTGAACGGTGCGAAATTGCCGACGACGTTGAATTTACCTTCCCAGGTGGCAGTGCCAACCTTCGCCGTGACGACGGGAATTTCCGTGTTTCGTTGCGATGACAGCTTGGCGTCTTCTTCAAGTTTAGCCTTGTTTTTGGAAAGTTGGGTCGCCGCCAGCCAGCCCAAGCCGCCGAGGACGACTACCCAGAGGATGATTTTGATAGCTCTTTTCATGGTGAGAAGGTTTGAGGTTTAGAAGGTTTCGGGAGGTTTAGGAGGTTTAGTTGCGTCCCAACTAAACCTCCTAAACCTCCCGAAACCTCCTAAACCTTCTTATTCAGTCATTTTGATTAGCAATCCATTAGCGTTCAGCAAGTCAATTTCCGCCAGCTTGATTTGCGCCAGCGTCGTGATGTAATTCGACTGCGCTTGGCGCAACGCATTTTCTGCATCCAGCACTTCGGTTATCGGCGCAATGCCTTCTTTGAAACGGCTTTGCGACACCCTGTAAACATCCTCTGCGACCCGGCGGGTGTCCTGCACGGTGCGTAGGTTGTTTTGGTTGACCCGCAAAGCGGTGACCGCCGTCTGGTGCTGGAGTTGCAAGCCGAGCAAGGTAAAATTGTAGTCCTGCTGCGCCTGCAAGCCATTCAGCCGGGCGGTTTGCATTTTGCTGCTTTTGTAAAAACCATCGAAAATCGGAACGTTGATGCGCAAGCCTGCGCTGGAAAAGTCGCTCCAATACTGCCCCGTGCCGAGGTCGCCGAGGCTGTTTGCTTGCCACTGGTAGTTGTAATTGGCGAAAACGGAGACCACCGGGAAGTAGCCAGCCCGGTATCTGCGCACATCCAAATCCCACAATTCAATTTGTTTTTTCACCACGAGCAGGTCGGTTTTTTGCTGGAAAGCAGGTTGCGCCAGCGTCACGTCCACCTCTTTGAGCGAGGTTTCGGTGATGGTGTCGGTGAGCGTGATTTGCGTTTCGAGCGGCATGTTCATGGCGAACTTGAGGGCGTCTTCCAGTTGCTCGATTTGCAGGTCGAGATTTTGGATTTGCATCGAAAGGTTGGATTGCTGCACCGAGAGGCGGTCAACGTCAATTTTTTTGGCGAAGCCGTTGGCGAACTGCTTTTCCGTCACCGAAAGCAAGCCTTTGATTTGGTTGAGATTGGCTTGCAAAATGCCTCGCTGGGTGTGGGTAAGCTGGATTTGGTAATAAACTTTCGCCACCTCGTACACGACGTCTTCTTTGGTTTTGTCCAAAACCAGGCGGTAGAAATCATTCACGGCACGGGTAGCCTTCAAGGCGAGCAGCCAGCTTTGGTTGTACGCCATTTGGTTCAGTTCCACGCCTGCGTTGGCGTTCCAGTTGGTGCCGAAACTAATTTCCGCAAAATCACCCGGCTGCCCGCCAAAAAACTCGGCGGGGACAAGGCTGACGGGCAATTTGAGGTTGTTGGTCAGGTTGGAACGAAAGTCCACCTGCGGCAAGCCGGTGCTCACCGATTCCCGGATGAGTTCCTTGCCTTTGGCAATTTCGATGTTCGCTTTTTGAATGCTGGCGTGATGCTCGGCAGCGTAGCGCATGGCTGATTTCAGGTCGAGCGGCTGCTGGGCGAGCGCCGATGCTGAAAGCCAGAGGGCTGCGAGGAAAGTCGGGAGAAATCTGTAAATCATGTCACATGGTTTAGTTTGAATCAGGATTTTCAGGAAAAATCCTGATTCAAACTCTCTCGAAATTTTTGCCTTCGTAAAACTTCATTTCCGAGCTGTACTGTTCCCACTGCTTCAAACCTTTCACATTGGCGATGCCGTGGATGTGGTAGTTGTGCAGTTCCCAAATCATCTGCTGCCGGGAAAATTTGGCGGCAGACACGTCCGCCATCAATTCGATGATGGCTTGGGTCAATCGGGCGTACAGCTTGGCAATGATTTCGGGTTGCAAATCGGAGCGGTACAGCCCTTCGGCAATCCCCCGCTCGATGTTTCTGCGGATACAGACGGCTACCCGCTCGTCCCGCTTGTCCGTCAGCAATTCCCAGGATTTCCGGTAGTATTTCTGGAGGTCGTAAAGGGCGCTTGGCGAAGCATCCTCGATACTGGCAGTGATGAAAGCGCCGATTTGCCTGATTTCGTCCAGCGCATCTTTTGCGCGGCCACAAAGCTGTTCGATGGTGCATTGCTTCCTTTCACTGTGCGTGCTAATCACGGCTTCGACCAGGGCGTCTTTGTTTTCAAAATGCTGGTACAAGGTTTTTTTGGAAATACCCAGCTGGCTGGAAATGTCGTCCATGCTGACGCTGCGCACGCCTAGCCTCAAAAACAGCCGCTCCGAGCGGTTAATAATTTCATCTCTGATATCCATCCTGCTGTTGCGTTTTTTGTTGCCTCACTTTTTTGATGGGTCAAATCAGGAGGCGGTTTGGGTAAGAAAAAGGAGGAACGTTGGAAACTTTGACAAGGTTGAAAGTTTCCGAAGTTTTTTTTCCACGAAATGGACGGAAGGCTGGAAACGGCAGAAGAAGGGCTGGAAAAGACTGAAAAAAAGAAGGGCTGAAATTCCACCAGGGAATTTCAGCCCTTTCTTTTTCGAGTGGCGGCAGAAATGTCATTTCTTCAAGAAATGACATTTCTAATCAAGTCTAATCAAATCATTCCAAAACCATATTCACGGGGTCCCATCGTATAATTTTCCCTTCAAACAAGCTCATGTTCGCAGCCAGCGAAGGCGCTGCCGCCCGCAATCCGAACACCGCATCTTCCACCGGCGTCGTGCCGTTGCGAATGGCATTGACAAAATTCGTGTGGTGGTCGAGGTGGTCGTCGTAGCCTTCCGGCGCTTGATAGACCGACTCGGCAGGCTCCCGCATCGCAGCTCTCGGCGCTGCGTACTTGCTTTTGTACCATTTTTCAAACTCCTTTTGCTGCGCTTCGGAAAACGTGTCGTAGCTATCCCAGCCGCCGTAAGTCGGCTCGGTTTCCACCTTGTGCCGGGTCAAAATCACCCGGTCGCCCCGCATTTCAATGATGCCGTCGGAGCCGACGAGGCGTGTTTTCGAGCCGCCGCCGTCGCCGCTGGTGAAGTTTACCCGAAGCTGGAAATTGAACGCCGGGTGGGATTTCGTTTCCGGATAATCGAACAAGGCGACCACGATATCGGGAGCATCCCGCCCGTCTTTCCAGTAGCGCAAGCCGCCGGTGGCGTAAATTTTATCGGGACCCGCCGTTTCCAACACGTTGTGTAAGCCTGAAAAAAGGTGAACAAAAAGGTCGCCCGCCACGCCCGTGCCATAGTCTTGATAATTGCGCCAGCGGAAAAAGCGCACCGGGTCGAAAGCTCGTTTCGGGGCGTCGCCGACGAAGCGGTTCCAATCCACCGTTTTTTCCGAGGCATCGGTCGGGATGGAATATTGCCAAGCGCCGTTTGCCGATTGCCGGTCGTTCCAGGCTTCGACAGCAATCAGTTGACCGATTGCGCCGCTTTTGTAAATTTCCCTCGCTTTCGCCTGCGTGATGGAACTGACGCCCTGGCTTCCGACTTGCAGCACCTTGCCCGTTTTTTTCTGGGCATCAATCACCGCCTTGCCTTCATCGATATGTTGCACCATTGGTTTTTCGCAGTAAACTGCTTTGCCCGCATTCATTGCAGCGATGGAAATATGGTCGTGCCAATGGTCGGAAGTGGAGACGATGACGGCATCAATGTCTTTCCTGGCGAGGATTTCCTCGTAGTTGCGGGTAGTGAAAAGATGGTTGCCGAAAACCTCTTTCGCCCTCGTCATCCTGCCATCGTACAGGTCGCAAACGGCAACCAATTCAGCGCCAGGCACTTTCACTGCCGTCCGGCAATTGTTGAAGCCCATGATTCCCATGCCGATGGCGGCGAGGCGGACTTTGTCGTTGGGTGAAAATTTGCCGGCAGGCTTATCCCATGGCAGTTGTTCGATGCGTTTGGCATCGGCAATTCTTGGCAACATTCCGGCGGCGAACGCACCGGCTGCCAGCTTTTTGACAAAAGACCTCCGAGAGTTTTTCATGTTGTTGTTTTTAGAAAGGTGGAAAAAAATGGTGGAAATATCCGGCATGACTGCAAGCCAAAAACCGGTTCGTGAAGATAAAATGGATTGTCAAAAATGAAAGAAGCCGGAAAAACGGAGCATGAAGAAGCCCGACCGTAAATTTTCCTTTCAACTTCCCGATAAGCCTTTATTTTCGACGCATCTTTTCACCATTTAAACATTGACCAAAATGAAAAATGCAGTTTCAATTCCCCGGTTTTTCCCGGCGTGGTTGTTGGCACTCAGCCTGTTTTTAGGCGGCACGATGAGCATTCAATCTTGCGCTGTGCCTTATAATGCCGCCTTGCACCAGGGGGCTATTCAACAGAAAAAGACGGCATTGGCGCTGGTTGCCAAATCGGATGAGGCTTATTCCACGCACAAAAAAGAAGTCGAAGACGCCCTCGCCGCCATGAAAAACCTGCGTGACCAGGCAGCCACGTACAAGAAAAACGGCGAAATCGTCAAGATGTGGAACCTGATGCTCGACCCGGCAGGCGGCTTGTTTGCTGGCTTCGCCAAAAAATGGGAAACCGAGGGTCCCCAAAACAAAACTTTCGTCACTGCCTTCAAGGACGAGGTGGGCAAAGCCTTTGACAAAATCATCCAACTGGAGGAGGAGAAAAAGAAATCATAACCCGATGCAATTGGTGATTGGTGATTAGTGAATGGTGATTGATGAACACCAATCACCAATCACCATTCACTAATCACCAATCACCAATTGCCTCATTCAAAACAGATGACCCATGCCTGACTTAAAATTAACTGCCGACACCGTCATGAATGAATTGACGACCGGCGCTTTGTTAATCACAAACGACATGTTCAAGCGCCGTAGGGAAGAGGCGCAACTTGAAATCAACAAGTTTTTGACGGAATCCGAAGCGGATTTTAAAAAGTGGACGAAAGCCGTCGAGACGGGAAAAATGAAGGAGAGCGACCTTGAGTTTCTGATGAAAACCAAAAAGGACGGCTTCGAATGCCTCACTTTGGTAAACATCGGCGTCGGGAAAATCCGCTTGAATCGCTACCGCAACCGCTTGTTTTTGTTTGCTTTTCAAACGGTTTTGAAGGCAGCTTTGCCGGTCGTTTGAAAAATTGAGCCTAAAGCTGACAGGTGGCAATCGGGTTTTTTGAGCGAAAAAATGAAATTTTTTCACTCAAAAAACCCGATTGCCACCTGTCAGCTTTTCCCCAATTTGAACTGCTGCTACTTGTACATCCTTACAATCTTCGGCTGAAAGACGCCCAGCACTTCCACCAAATCTTTCTGATAATCCATCACCTTGCGAATGTCTTTGTAAGCAATCGGCGATTCGTCCAAGCCGCCGCCGATGAGGTCAACCTCATGTTCTTTCAGCACTTTTTTTAGCTCGTGCATCGTGGTCGAATTCAGCGCCCGCTTTCTCGACATCACCCTGCCAGCGCCGTGCGAGGCGGAATTGATGGACACCGGGTTGCCTTTTCCCCGAACAATGTAGCCCGGCGCAACCATCGAACCGGGGATGATGCCAAGCACCCCTTCGCCCGCAGGCGTTGCGCCTTTTCGGTGAACGATGACTTCCCGACCGTCCGACAGCTTTTCTTTCCAGGCAAAATTGTGGTGATTTTCAACCAGCAAAATCGGCTGCTCGCCAAGCGCAGCGCCCAATCGGCGGTGGATGTGGTGATGGCAAGCGGAGGCGTAGTCGCCTGCCAAATTCATCGCCAGCCAATATTCCTGCCCCTCCTCCGTGTCGAGGTCGAGCCAGGCGAGGTGCTTGGCGTCTTTTGGCAACGGGCAGTTTTTCATGGCGAGGTCGGTGTAGTATTTGGCAATGTTGGCTCCCAGATTTCTTGAGCCGGAATGGGAAAGGACGGCGAGGTACTCGCCCGGCTCGATGTTCAATTCCGGCTGGCGCACCGGGATGCTGACGATGCCAAATTCGACGAAGTGGTTGCCGGAGCCGGAGCTTCCGATTTGCCGGAAGGCTCTGTCTTTCAACTGTTTAGGTACGGGAATTTCCTTGAACTCCGGTCGCTCGAAAATCGGGTCGTCCATCGGCTTTGCGTGTACTTCGACGCCGAAGCGGGTGTTTTCCTGCAAGACGATTTGCAGTTTCGAGCGGTTTTTTTCCAAAAACTCAGGCTTCAAATCGTACAAAGTCAGGCACATCCGGCAGCCGATATCCACGCCGACGCCGTACGGAATCACCGCATTTTCAGTCGCCAAAACGCCGCCGATGGGCAAGCCGTAACCCTGGTGCGCATCGGGCATCAAAGCTCCTTCGACGGTGACGGGCAGGCGCATGGCAATGTCCATTTGCTCAATCGCTCCTTGCTCGATGTTGTCCAAGCCGTAGGTTTTGTAGGTTTTTCCGGCAGGCAGGAGGGCTCGTTTTGCCACTGGTTCCGGTGGTTTCAATGCCTGCAATTCGGCGACGATGCGACTGAGCTGCTCGTGGCTGGCGTACTTTTCCTGGTTTTCGAGCACGTCTTTCAAAGTGGCAAGCACGGTCTCTTTTTTCTCCCGCTTGAAAAGCTGGTGCGCCACGTTGATTGCCATGCCGATAGCCTTGCTTTCGGGGTAGCCGATTTTGCGGAGTTCTTTGCCGCTGATTTTGAGTTTTGACATGAAGTTGAATTTTTGCAGCCTATCAAATGCTGCCCCAACCATCCGAGTTCCATTCTGCTTGCTATTCTTTTCAGCAACTCACTACCGTTGCTTTTCCTCCGGCAGCCTGCAAAAATGGTAGGAGAGCTTGACCAGAAAGAGATAGTAGCCGAAGTAATCGAGGGATGAAATTCTGGTTTGGGAAAGGTCTGGCAGATAGGAATTAAGCTCTTCGGTTGGGAACCAGAAGGCTTTATCGAGATGGCAGACAAAATCATCTGTCGTGCCAGGTGCAGGCGGCAAGTAGAGCAAGCTGGAATATACTTGCGCTTTGATTCCATCCTCGAGCGATTTCAACTTTTCTCCACTCCCGATGCGCATCTCTAATTTTTGCTTGTATCGCCGGAATTCCGTGAGCGGCGCCAACACGACTTCTTTCGTAATATTCCTTTGATTGGATAAATCGAGGTCGCAGGTATTGGAAAGAATGATGGCGTTCAGGTAAATCTTATCAAAGGATTTGCTTTCGGCGTTCCAATTTGCATACCTGATTTGGCGAAGCAAATCGCCCTGTAAAAAGTAATCGAATGGATTTCTCGAATAAAAATGAGTGAGCAGTTTTGAATTCCAGGCTTGGCTCTTTTCAACCTTGAATTGTTCCAAAGCATCGGCAAGCCTGTCTTTGTCTTCACGAGTAAGGTAGTTCGGCAGAAAACGAAGAAAATCTTCAGAGGTGGTTTCAAATGGCATGGTTCAAAGTCGGTTTGGTAGTGTAGGTTCAGAAATAGCGGATTCCAGCAAAGCATCGTTGAATGCCTCGATGGCTTCCTGCGGAAGAGGTAGGCTGTCTTTGAGTAATTCATTCGCCAGGAAGACAAAACTCAAATCATGCGGCACTGATTTTTCTTCCACGTCCACCCGCTCCCCTGATTTTTCGACGGCAGTCGTTGCCAGCGTCTCTTTCGCCGGGGCTGTCTTCGGCTTCCTGTTTTTCGCCGGGGCAACGCCATTTGTTTTGCCAGCCACCTGCCGATAGGCTTTCGTCATGGCTTCCAAAGTCTGGTAACAGGCTTTCAAAAAGGCTTCGTCCTGGATGCCATTCACTAACTCGTTGAAGTTCAGCTTGATTTGTTGCACTTCCATTTTCCATTTTTTAAAAACAACGCTCCGGGCAAAAGTAGGGTTTGTCTTTTAGCCTATCAAACGCTACCGCATCGCAGCAGATTGAATAGTTGTCAACCATCCAGCCATTCAACCATTCAGCCATTCCGCCATTTTTCTACTTTTGCCCAAAACGACTCACCATTGGCAAGAAAAACTATCACCATCGCCGGCGGAACTGTGAGAGAAAAGAGCGAGACGACCACCCCGCTCATGCAGCAGTACCAACAAATGAAGGCAAAGTACCCGGACGCCATCCTGCTGTTCCGGGTCGGCGATTTTTATGAAACCTTCGGCGAGGATGCGGTGAAAACCAGCAAGGCGCTCGGCATCATTCTCACCAGCAAAAACAACGGCGGCAACGACGTGGAACTTGCCGGTTTTCCCTACCATTCGTTGGACACGTACCTGCCCCGGCTGGTGCGCAGCGGCTACCGGGTGGCGGTTTGCGAGCAATTGGAAAAGCCTTCCCCGGAGAAAAAAATCGTGAAAAGGGGCGTGACGGAAGTCGTGACGCCAGGCGTGGCGGTGGGCTGTTGCGTCGGCGTTGTAACAGCTGTCGG
>CAZHLB010000224.1:0-9305 GCA_964533005.1 uncultured Saprospiraceae bacterium | reverse complement strand
GCTTAAAAAATTCTCCTGTCTCAGTTTCACCGGTAGCACACCGTTAACGGTGTGCTACGGGTGAACCACATTCCCTCATTTTATCGTGTACGAAAAGCTACCTGAACTTGCCACCTGACACCGGATTTCCATTCCGGCGCACGTGGCAGCAAATCCATTTTATTCAATGAAAACGATTCATTTTCTGTTGCTGACGCTCGCTTGCGCCGCCTTTCAAAGCTGTCAAAACGCAGGCGTTTCCGGCGCTGATGCCAAAAACATCGCCACCATCAAACAAGCCTACGAGCACCTCAACCAGCGCAACTGGGATGCGTTCGCCGCCCTTTGCGACGGCGAAAATTACGTGGACGTGAACGTTGCGCCGACGCCGACGAAGGGTGTTCAAAATGCCATTGGCTTGTACAAGCAATTTGCCGAAGGCATCCCAGATTTCAAGCTCAACATCACCGACATCGCCCCGGCTGGCAATAACAAGTACCTGCTTCGCCTCGACATCACCGGCACCCACACCGGCACTTTTATGGGCATTCCGCCGACGGGAAAAGCCATCAGATTCACCGATTCAGACTTGGTGGAAGTAAACGCCGAAGGCAAAGCTATCAGCCACGCTATCACCAACACCGGCGAGCCGCTCGTCCAGATTGGCTACGCTTCGATGATGAACCCGGCAACGCAAGTCGTGATGGCTACCTACGACAATTTTGGCAAGGGAAACATCGAAGGCGTGCTGTCAATGTGCGACGACAAGGTGATGTTCGACATTCAAGACAGGGTGTTCGATTCGAAGGCGAGAATGTTCAATGGCAAGGCGGAAGCGGGCAATTTTTTCAAGGAGCTTGGCTCAAAAGCCAAGTACACGAAGTTTCAGCCAACCCGTTTCGTGGCAGATGGCGAGGACGTGTTTGCACTGATTGATGCTGAGTACACGCACGTTCCTTCCGGTAAAAATTACGCCACCACGTACACGCATCATTTCAAAGTGGTGAATGGGAAAATCACCTTCTTCCGGGGGCTGGATGATTTTCAACGGGTGAAGTAGAATTTTCAAGCTGCTGTTGATGAGGTTAATGGGGTTGGTTTTGCTGCAAAATCAACCCCATTATTCTTATCAACCTTGAGCTACTTGGGCAAAGACTTCAATGCCTCCGCAGCCTTCTTTTTCCAAAATTCCGGCGCATCATCAGCAAGCTTTTCGAGCCGTTTCCGGGCGCCTGGATTGTCTCCGGCAAGTCTGTCTTTAAGTGCTAAATAATATTCCGCCTCCGCCTTTAACAACTCGATGGCATCGCCGGACACGACTTTTTCCAAGTGAAATTGCGCCTTCGCCGGGTCATTTTCTCGCAGGTAAATCTTCGCCGTCTCGATTCGCAACACGAAATCATCCTCTCCTTCCGGTAGGTTCGCAAAGTAGATTTCCAGAAGAGGTAAAGCTTCTTTTCCATTTCCGGCATCCATCAGCGAATATGCTTCCTGAAGGTTTTCATCTTCCGAATCGCCGAGGAGCGTCAAACCATTTCTGGAGTCGAAATCCTTTTTCCAGTCTTTTGCAGGCGAGTCTTTCCTGACGATAGGCGGGGTGGGAGTTTCAACCGAAACTGTTTCCTGGCTGGACAAATCAACGCCTGGCGGCGTTGCATTTCGCAAAACAGAATCATTCGGAATTTCGGATTGGAAGGCGACGGTGTCGGTCACTATGGGAGTGTCCTGGAGTTCGGTTTTGATGATATGTTTCCGCACCACCAAGTCAATCAAAAACACCAGACCGAGCATGGCAGCTACTGCCGCAACAGAACGAATGAACCTGACTTTCAACCTGCTGCGCCGGTAATGCCGCTCGAAATTGAGCAAGACTTCCACCGGCTTTTTTACTTCTTTGCCAGCGACCAGGAATTTCATGAATTCCACCTCTTTGGCAAATTCCGGGTCTTGTTCCAGGCGGCGGCTTACTTCTGCGGCGGCGGATTCAGATAGGTTTCCGGTCAGGAAATCCTCAATTAGCTGGTACGTTTCTTCGTTAAAGGCTTCCATTTTTTTTACGGTTTTGTGAGAGGGCGGTGAAGATTTTGGGTACGTGATTTAAAAAAGGTCAAACGATTCAATTCCGTCCTCCTGCATCATTTTCCGCAGGCGCACAATCGCCTTGAACTTCTGTGATTTGACAGAATCGGCGTCGGCAAAGCCAAGGATTTCAGCAATTTGTTGCATTTTTTTTCCCTCGAAATAGTACAGGTAGATGATTTGTCCGGCATTAAACTCAAGCCTGCCAAGGTATTCAGCAATGAGGCAGAGTTGTTCAGCTTTCTTTTCAGCTTCTACATCTTGTTGCTTCTGGATAGCGTCAGTATCCACAAATTCCCAGGATTCAAAAAAGGTAACCGGGTTCTGCTTATTTTTTTTCAAATGCTTGAGCCAGCAATTTCGGGCAATAGAACACAGTAGTTTTTGCAGCGGGACGGTCAACACGAAGTCATTGTTTTTGCAATAGTTCCACAAACCAACCAGCGCTTCCTGGAAAATTTCTTTTGCATCTTCTTCATCGCCGTTGTTCCTGCAAACCATCGTCCTGACCAGCGGAAATGCACTGAAAATTTCCTTCTGCACCATTGCACTGTCGTTGCAGAATGAATGAAAGAGAGCTGTGTCAGGATGACCTTTGAGTAATTGCGACATGATTATTTGCCCGGGTTGCCCAGTGTGAGGGTGCTTTAAATGGATGGGTTGGTAGGTAAAGTGTGTGGGCAGGATTTGGAATTTTCAAGGATTGGATTGGAAAAAAATGGTTGGATTGGCGAGCAAATGTAAACCGAAAAAAAAAATTAGGTCTTTGACAATTCTTGCGGGAAACACGTCCCGTCGCAAGAATTGTCAAAGACCTAATTTTTTTTCCCCTTGCCGGTTACCTTTTCATTTAGACGGGTATCTGTAGGATAGAAACAGCTAAAACTCTATAAAACCAAACGAACCCTCGACCTCAAACCCGCCTCGAAAACCAAACCCCAAAAAACTCAAACCTTCCCAATGCCGGAGCATCTTTCTTTTGTTTGAGCATTCAAAAAGGCGACCTGCGCCTTACCCCAAAAAACCGCTCCGGCTGCTCTCCTCAAAAAATCACTCCTGCTTTTTTTCTCGATAATTATCTTGTTGGCGCTTAAAAAACAAACATCGAAACCAGAACTATGGCAGACTACCTCGCCCTCGATAAAATGCTGGAACAAAACCGGCAATGGCTTGAAAATCACGGGAATACCTTTCCCGGCAACATCCTGAAACCGCACGGCAGGACGCATACCTGCCTCCTGTTCTGGAAGTTCGCAGCCGACGAGCCGTCGAAGCGAGCGACCAGGGAATACCTCGCCTCCCTCGTCCGGACGAACAATCTCACATCCGCTTTACAGCAAAACAAGGACGCAAGCGCTTTCAAGTCTTCCGGCAGGGAAGCGCTTTTTGCCGGTTTTTACCTCTCCGAATCAGGCTTGCTCTATTTCGGCTGGCAGGAAGATGAAGCTGGCAACTTGCAAGGATTGAACTTCCTGCCCGATTTCCTGCCCAGCCAACATGCCGAACCTGCCTACCAAAACCAGGTAGACGGCTTGCTCTGCCTCGCTTTCGGCAGGCAACCTGCTGACCGGACGGAGTTGGAGCGGCACGTCAGAATGTATTCCAAGAAATTCAGAAAGGAACTTGGCGCAACGCTTGTCGCCGTGGAATGGGGCGGCGTTTTGCGAAACAAAAAGGGGCAGTCGGTCGAGGCTTTTGGTTATGCCGACGGCTTGAGCCAGCCGCTTTTTTTTCCATCCGGCAACAACGGCAGCACTTACCAACACTGGAATCCCTTTTCTCCAACCAGCGTGGCGGCGGTGGAAGAAATTTCCAAAACTCCTGTCGGCGAAAATACTTTCGGCAGTTACCTCGCATTTCTGAAATTGGAACAAAACGTCAAGGCATTCAAGGAGTTAGAAGAAGAAATTCAAGCCAGATTAACCCAAGACGGCAATGTTTTGAAAGCCCTTCCCGGTGAGTTTGCCATCGGCAGAGACTTGAAAGGCAAGGCGCTCGCAGCAAAAAATGGCGCTTCCTCCAACGATTTCAATTATGACAATGACCCGGTGGGAATGAAATGCCCCTTTCACGCCCATATCCGCAAAATGAACCCCCGAAAAGCCGCCTCGCCAGTGCCGCTCATCGTGCGCAGAGGCTTTCCGTATGGCATTCAACCAGGTATTTATGAAAACAACGGCTCGGCGGAAAAACTGCCGGAGAGCGGCGCCGGGCTGTTGTTTCTCAGTTTTCAATCCAACTTCGAATCGGTCGTCCGGCTCTGGCAAAACGGGCAGGATGAAACCGGCGGCGCAGACCCACTTGTCGGCGGTGCAGACGTGCAACTTTCTGAAAATCAACGCCTCGCAAAGTTTAATCACCGCTATCCGGTTGCAAAAAACGAGCAAGTGGGTTTGGCGCAAGCTGCCGGTTTCGGTGGCATGGTCAAACTGAAAGCCGCCTTGCAATTTTATTCGCCGAGCCTTTCTTTTTTTACGCAAGCCGCTCCCTCAACTGGTGCGAACAACGCACCTGCAATTGCTTCCGTAAATTCTTTCAACATGAAATATTACCCTCTTTTTGGCAAAACAAAAGACGCCTTCGCTCAAACCCTGGTCGTGTATGCCACGACCAAGGCAGCCATTGACAGCCAGGCGCTTTCCTACAATTATTCAGGTGAAACACACGGCGGTTCCGGCTCGCCGCCCCGGCACGCAGGTTACCTCGAAAAATACCTGAATGGGTTGAATGGCGATGAACTGGGTTTCGAGTTTTACTTTCCAGTCGTGGATGGCAACGCTTACAATTTGCAGGCAGAACTGGTGGATTGGGAAAACCCGACCCGGGTGGTTGCCCTGAACCTCAACGACATCGAGGATGCGGCGAATCCGAGCAAAGGCGCATGGATTAGCTTCACCGCCAATCAAGCTACCCTTTCCGACCCTGCGACCGAAGACCGGGAGACCTTTGTCAGTTTCGACAATCCAAGCTCCAATCACGGCTACTGTCGTTTGCTGATGGTCGGCAAGGACAACCCGCTCCAGGACGTGCTGAAAAATGACATGGCAGGGCGGGACGTGAAGCGTTACCTGTTCCGTTTTCGGGCAAGGGTTGAATCTTACCTGCAAGGTCAGGAAGACTATTTTCGGGAGGACAACATTCTACTGGTCGTGAAAAGAAGAACGCAAAACGGCGCAGTTTGAAGTTTGAGGAAGATGTTGTCTTTTTGACACTGGATTCACTGATTTGGCTGATTTTCACTGAAATAGCTCAGTGGGAATCAGTCAATTCAGTGAACTCAGTGTCAAAGCGCCTCTCTCTGCAAATCAAATCCACGTGTCAAAAACTGCCTTCAGGAATGCCCGATACCTGCCCTGCACATGGCTATTTTTTCTCGCCATCCTTGCCCACCTGCCCGCTTCCGCCCAGGATTGCGAAGCAGTAAAACGGGAAGTTGAACTGCTTTATCCGCAATTCAAGCACTACGCCGACAACAAGGTGGACAGCGGTTTGATTTTGAGCCGCCAAATCGAAAAACTGGCGCTCCAATGTCCCGGCTCCCTCGCATTTTACCTTATTGATGTCAGTCGTTATCCGGTTGAAAAACATCCTTCGCTCGACAGTTCCGCTTTGTTTCTTGTCCGTGCGGAAGGCTATATTAAGCAATATGCCCACCTGTTGAAAGGCGAACAATACCACGAAGCCGTTGTGCCAATCCTGTACAACCGCTGCCGAAACATGACCCTGTTGGGGCTTTACGACAAGGCAAGCGAGTGTTTTGAAGACCTGGAAAAACAGCTTCCCGACAGCGTTTCCGCACCCGTTCTCATTTCCATGCGCTATCTGATTCCCAGCCAATTGGGCGCTCAACAATATTGCAAGGGCAATTTTCCGGAAGCCCTTCGCTGGCATTTTGAGGCGTTGAACAGGTTGGATGAAAAGCACGACTGGTTTTTGTGGTACAAAGGCGTCGCTCATTTTTACCTGGGGCAATGCCATTTCCAACTCGGCAACCGGCAAAAAGCAAGGGAGCAATTTTTCCAATCGGTCAATTCTCTCTTGCAAGTTGACTCCGCCAAGCGGGAAACTACCGACGATTACCTGCTGGACACCTACCTCGAACTTTGTGATTTTTACCTGGCGGAAGACAAGGCGGACTCGGCGCTCGCCATCGTCAACAGCGCTTTTTCCCTGGATTTGAGTGAAGAATGGAACCAGCCTTTTCTCTATCGAAAAAAGGGTGAAATCCTTTTGAAAAATGAAAATATGGAGGAGGCGCTTGCCTGTCTGGAAAAAGCCAATGGAATTGCCATCACCATTCACCAGGGCAAGCATTTGCAGAAAGGGTTGATTTTTAAGGCGTTGGGTGAGTATTACCTCAAAAAGAACGAGCCGATGAAAGCCCTCGTAGTTATCCAGCAAGGGCTTGCGCAATTGAATGAGCAGTTCCCATCCGAAAGCGATTTCGACCGGAACCCGGCATTGGAAAATTCACCTTCCCCGAAAGAATTGCTCTCCCTGTTGCACCTGAAAGGACAGGCGCTGACGGCTCAAGCCAGCGTAGAACCTGAACAGCAAAATTGGCTACGCTGGTCGGTGGAAACTTATAAAATGGCGGTGCAACTCTTGCAAAACCTGCGCACAGATTATGATTTGGATGAGTCGAAGGAGCTGCTCTCCCAACATTCTTTCGCTCTTTTCGAGGAGGGCATCGAAGCTTGCCAGCGTCTTTTTTTGCAGAGCGGACAGGCAGAATGGCGGGAGGCAGCATTTTGGTTTTCCGAAAAAGGCAAAGCCTTGTCTTTGCTGGAATCGCTCACCGGCAACTCGGCGCTTCAATTTGCTGGCATACCTGATTCTTTGCGTGCGTTGGAAACGGAACTGCAACTCCAAATGTCATTTTTCGACCGGGAGGTGCAGAGCGCCGAGTCCCCGGAAGATTTAAAAGCAGCCCGCTCCCTTGCCTTCAATCAGCGCAGAAAACAAGACAGTTTTCGCCAGTTTTTGAAGGATTCCTTTCCCGATTATTTCAAATTGAAATACAGCTTCCCTACCCTCTCCCTGGCTGAATTGCAAACCAAACTCGCCGCCGATGAAACTTTCGTGGAGTATTTCTGGGGCGACCGAAAGCTGTATTTTTTCACCGCTACCCAAGCTTCGGCGAGTTTCGGCTCGCTCGACCTGACCGGCGAGTTGCGGCAAAATGTCGAAGAATTTAAAAACCTGAACGGCAACCACAAAGCCTTGAACCGGGCGGAAAATTTGAAACTGCACCAACGCCTGGGGCACTCGATTTACCAAAAGTTGGTCGAACCATTGCGCCTCAAAACCCCGAAAGTTCTGCTCGCCGCCGACGCCTGGCTGAACTTGATTCCGTTCGATGCGCTGGCGACCGACAGCATTCCCCGCAAGAATTACAGCGAGTTTCCCTTTTTGATTTACCGGCGGCAAATCACGAAGGTTTTTTCCGCCACCGTTTTTGGGCAGCAATTGGCAGCGGAAAAAAAGCCGATCGTGCAACCAACCGTGAGCGCCAAAACGAAACAAAAACCTCAAAAAAACCTGCTGTTGATTTCGCCGCAAACACTGGGCGGCAAGGGCCTGCCGGGTCGTCCCGATTCGCTTGCCTTGAAATTTGGCGGGGATGCGCTGCTGGGCGAAAAGGCGACAAAGGAGGCAGTGTTCAAGTTAGCTCCGAATTACCGCCGCCTGCTTTTTTATGCCCACGCAAAAGCTGACACGGTCGAGCCATTCATCCGGCTTTTCGAGGAGGAGCGACTTTTTCTGGGTGATTTGTACGCCCATCACCTGCCAGTCAAATTGGTGGTGCTGGCGGCTTGCGAAGCTGGAACCGGAAAAATCAAACGAGGCGAAGGAATCATGTCCCTTGCCAGAGGATTCGCCTACAGCGGCGTGCCGGCTGTGTCGCTGACCTTGTGGGAAGTGCGCAGCGGCACGACGCTTTTGATTACCGAAATTTTTTTGGAAAACCACCTGCGTCAAGGGATGTCGCCAAGCGATGCGATGCACCAGGCTAAACTGCGATTCTTGAAGAACCCACCGATGGGAGATGCAAGTCCTCATTTATGGGCGGGGTTTGTGATGGTGGGAAAATGATTTTGAATTGGTTTAGAAGGTTTCGAGAGGTTTAGAAGGTTTAGGACTAAACCTTCTAAACCCCTCGAAACCTTCTAAACCAAGTAACTGAACAACTTAGCCACCGCTCCATTTTACTGGCAACAAGTTTTTTCCCATTTCAAAAACTACTCCTCATGCGCTTCATCATCGTCCTCTTGCTGGATGCCCTCGTGGTCTATTTTGCCGCTGATTTCCTGTCTGGTGTGACAGTAAGCGGTTATGTCGAAGCTATCATCGTCGCCTTGCTGCTTGCCCTGGTGAATACTTTTATCAAGCCCATTTTGACGTTTCTCACGTTGCCCATCACCATCCTGACGCTGGGGCTGTTTTTGCTGGTTATCAATGGAGCGATGGTGCTGCTGGTGGATTGGTTTCTGGATGGGTTTGCGGTGGATGGACTGATAACTGCCATCATTTTTTCGCTGATTATTTCGCTGCTGAATATGCTGATTGGGGGACTGTTCGACAGAGGATAAGGAAAAAGCGCAAAGCAAAAAGGGCGAAATCTTGGTGTCCAAGATTCCGCCCTTTTTGCTTTGCGCTTTACCTCTGAGTCGCTGGCTTAAACCACTCGCTCGAACACCTTTTCAATCGAAATTTCAATGCCCGTCGCCGGGTCAGTCAAATTCCCACTATCAAAATAACGGTTGCCGCTTGGAAGCATCAGATGAATGGCTTTGAATCCCGGCAACACTATCCAGGCAGATTTCACGCCTTTCGGAAAGTAGCGGTTCTTGATTTTCCTCACCATTTCATCCAAAGACTGGCTTGGCGAAAGAATTTCGATGGTGGTGATGGGCATTTCAGTTTCGATTTCAGGCATTTCGAGCCAGTCGAAAACCGCTTGGGGGGGATAAATGCAGATGTCAGGAGTGGAAGGCGGCTCGGTAGCGAGGGTGACTTCGCTCGGAAAATCATACTTCCATCCATATTCAAGTTGAAGCAGCACACTAATTTCCGATTGAATAAAACCGTGCAGCAAGTCGGGTGAAGGCTTGTTGCGCTGCCTTTCGTAGTCAACATCTTTGACTTCATGCAAAATTGCTTGCTTGGACATGGTTGAAAATTTTGAGCGAAAAGCTGACAGGTGGTTTTTGGATGTTGCCGTTGAAAAATTTTCAATTTTTCAA
>CAZHLB010000223.1:0-9322 GCA_964533005.1 uncultured Saprospiraceae bacterium | reverse complement strand
TTTCCCGCAGAATTTCCACCGGCAGGCGCACCTCGCTCACCGCTTCGATTTCCTTCACCGTCGCCACCGGAACTTGGACTTCACGGATGACTTCAACCAATTTTTCAACCTCGTTCACGACTTGCACCTCGACGATTTTTTCAACCTCTTTCACCACCTCGATGGGCACTTGAACTTCCTTCACGACCTCGACCGGGACATGAATTTCCCGCAGAATTTCCACCGGCAAGCGCACCTCGCTCACCGCTTCGATTTCTTTTACCGTCGCCACCGGAACTTGTACTTCACGGATGACTTCGACTATTTTTTCAACCTCCCGGACGACCTCGACGGGCACTTCCCTGATGACTTCGACCTGGACTTCCCGCACCACGTCAATGGGCATTCTTACTTCTTTCACCACCTCGATTTCCTTGAGCAATTCCACCGGAACTTCTTTGGTGACGACGGCTGCCGGGAAGTCGAGATTGCCTCGGTATGCACTGATTTTGTGGGCATTGTCTGACTTGTACTGATTGAATTCCACGTTGAGCGCAGCATAGCGAGCCTTGAGCTGCTTGTTTTCGCCCTGGTGGGTGTCGCATTGCATGGACAGCTCGTCGAGGCGGCGCTTGAGAAGGCTTCTGACGAACAAGCCGCCAAGCAAGCCTGCGCCAAGCCCCGTGAGCAAGGGAAGGAGTGCGCAAATGCTCATAATTTTTGTTTTATGAATGGTGAATGGTGAATGGTGAATGGTGATTGGGACGCCCCAATCACCATTCACCATTCACTTACTGGATTTTCACTTCAACTCTCCTGTTTTTGGCTTTGCCTTCAGCGGTGTCATTGGTCTCGATTGGCTCGTTGGGACCCAAACCTTTGACGACCAAGTGTTTGGCGGGAATGCCATTGCTCATGATATAGTCGGCGACAAATTCCGCCCGCTTGCGGCTGAGGCGCTGGTTGTACTTCAGGTTGCCGGCGTTGTCGGTGTGACCGGTGACGGAGATTTTGGCGTCCGGCTTTTGCGAAATGAAAAATTTCAGGTCGTCGAAGTATTGCTGTTGCTCGCTGGTGAGGCTGATACCACGCTCGTTGGTGTCAAAGTACAAGGTGATGTTGCCGACCCGCAGCCGCTCTTCCACGTCGCCGACCTCGCCGCTGAGAAACTCGTAGCGCACACCGCCCAGCACTTTTTCGCCGAACATGGCAATGTCCTGGCTGCCAGATTGCACCCGAATTTGCGCCTCCGGAGCGCCGAGGCTGAGGAGCAAGGCTTTGACTTTGTCGGCTCGCCCGTAGCCGAGGTCAGTTGCGCCCTGGCACTGGTTGGTTTCCGTGCCGAGACGCAATCCGGTTAGCACGAGCAGGCGCTGCGGATTGTTTGTCAGGTAGGTTGCCGCCTCCCGGAAGACGCCGGTTAGATTGTCCGAAATGGGCGAGTCAAAATCGCACTGGTTGGGAGAAAACAAGAGGTTGTCGTTCGTGCCGGCAGAGAAGTTCTTCTCCTGGTCGGCAATCTGGATGGACTTGGAAATGCCACCCGCATCAGTAATGGCAGGCGCAACGACGGCGGGGATTGCCGCTCCGCCGCAGTTGCAATTGCGCCAGGAAAGAAAGCTGCCCAGGAACACCCACAATGCGGCAAGGATGCCCCAGAGGACGTGTAATTTGTTCATACTGTTGTTTTTATCTTGATAGTAAATGCTCGATTGCCTTGAAACAGGTCAGCACGTCGGCTTGCCTTCGCAGAACGAAAGCCTGGAAACAAGCCTTTTTTTAGACACTTGGAATGGAATGAGCGGGTGCTAAAAATGGAATGGGCGATTGGATGAGCACGTCTGAGGGTATCGCTTCGCAAAATTGGAAGCGCTGTAAATGGACGATGTGAGAGACAATTTGGAAGGAGAAAATTTCAAGAAAGCACGTCTGAAAATGAATACGACAACTTGACCGCAAACGTAAAAATTGGTCACACAATTCAGACAATTTTTTTTTGGTGAAAAAAATCAACGGTAGCCAACCGGGAAGACTGAGAGGACATGTTTTCAACAAATCAGGGTTCACTCCTCCTCGTCTCCTCCAAAAAAAGTCCAAACCTTCCCCGCCGCCGCCTTCCCGATAGCCGCCTCCAATTCCGCCCTCGGCGCATCCCGCAGCTTTTTCACCGAGCCGAAATATTTGAGCAGCTTTTCGCCTGTCTTCTCGCCGATGCCGGGGATGTTTTGCAGTTCCGTTTTGGTGAAATCCTTCGAGCGTTGGTTACGGTGGAAAGTGATGGCGAAGCGGTGCGCCTCGTTGCGGGCTTGCTGGATGAGTTTCAGGCTTTCCGATTTTTTGTTGATGTACAGCGGCACCGAGTCGCTGGGGAAAAAGATTTCTTCCAGTCGCTTGGCGATGCCGACCACCGTGACTTTAGGAATGAGGGATGAAGAATGAGGAATGACAGGCGCTTCATCCTTCATCCCTCGTCCCTCATCCCTCATCCCTTCTACTTTGATGCCCAGGGCTTGCAAGCTCTTAACGGCAGCAGCAAGTTGACCTTTGCCTCCGTCAATGATGATGAGTTGCGGCAGGCTCGTGCCCTCCGCCAGCAAGCGTTTGTAGCGCCGAAAAACCACCTCCTCCATCGTGGCAAAGTCGTTTGGACCCTGCACGGATTTGACGTTGTAGTGCCGGTAATCCTGCTTCGACGGCTTGGCATTTTTGAACACCACGCACGACGAGACGGGGAAACTGCCTTGCAAATTGGAGTTGTCAAAACACTCGACGTGCATCGGCAAATCCGCCAAATGCAGGTCTTTTTGAAGGGTGCGCAGGATGCGTTCGGCACTGGTCATCTTGCCAGCTTTGTTGATTTCCTCCTTGCGTTTTTGCAGTAGGAAGTACTCGACGTTTTTCTGCGAAAGCTCCAATAGCTTCTTTTTGTCGCCAATTTTCGGAACGATAACGCCCACGCCCTCTTCTGCAATTTCCACCTGAAAAGGCACGAGGATTTCCGGCGCAATGCTTTGAAATTTTTCCCGCAAAGTCGGAATTGTGAAGGCGAGCAAGTCCTTTTCCTCCTCGTCCAGGTTCTTCACCATTTCCTGCGTGAAGCTGTTGATGATGGCGCCGTTGACCACCTTTAAATAATTGACGTAAGCATTTTGCTCGTCTGCGCCGATGCTGAAAACGTCCACGTCTTTGATGGTCTGGCTGACGACGGTGCTTTTGCTTTGATAATCTTCCAAAGCATGCAACCGGGTCTTGATTTCCTGGGCTTTTTCAAATTCCAGCCGCTCGGCATGCTCTGCCATTTTTTGCTGAAAATGCCGCCGGACGGGGGCGAGGTTGCCCTTCAGGATGTTGCGGATTTGCTCGATTTTCTCGTTGTAATGCTCCTCCGTTTCCATGCCTTCGCAAGGTCCCTGGCAGTTTTTGATGTGGTACTCGAGGCAGACTTTGAATTTGCCCCGGCGGATGTTTTCCTCGGAAAGCAGCAGGTTACAGGTGCGCAGCGGGAAAAGCGATTTTATCAAATCCAGCACGATTTCCACTCGTGCCTTCGAAGTGTACGGACCGAAATATTGCGAGCCGTCCCGAATGACCCGCCGAGTCAGGAAAACCCTGGGAAATCGCTCTTTTTTGATGCAGACGTAGGTGTAAGATTTGGCGTCCTTGAGCTTCACGTTGTAAACTGGCTGGAGCCTTTTGATGAGCGTATTTTCGAGCAGCAAGGCATCCGCCTCGGTGTCTACGATGGTGAACTCGATGCGGCGGGCGTTCCTGACCATCACTTTGGTTTTGAACGCCAGGTCTTTGCTCGCCGTGAAGTAGGAGGCGAGGCGGTTTTTCAGGTTTTTGGCTTTGCCGACGTAAATCACCGTGCCTTCGACGTCGAGGAAACGATAGACGCCGGGGTCTTTGGGCCACGTGGAGAGGAGGTCTTTGTAGTCGTTGCTGGACATACTTTTGTGATTCCTTTTTTGACAAAAGTAGCCCGGATTTCCAAATCCGGGCATACACGGAATTGGACGTACCGCCACGCCCGGATTTGGAAATCCGGGCTACTTTTGGCGACAAACAAGATGCCTTGCCATGCGCTTTTTCGAGAAAAATTACCTGCCGCAAATCGCCCTTTTCGTCGTGGCTATTTTGCTCTACGCCAACACGTTAGGGCATGATTTCGTCCTCGACGACGATATCGTTTTGGTGCGAAATGCCTTTGTGAAACAAGGCATTCAAGGCATTCCCGCCATTTTTTCCAACGACACTTTTGCCGGTTTCGAGCGCCTCGCCGGGCAGGAAAACTTGCTGGTTGGCGGACGCTACCGCCCCTTGTCGCTGGCATTTTTTGCCATTTTATGCGAGGTGTTTGGCGCAAGCCCTGTGGTGTTTCATGTCTTTTCGATTTTGCTGTATGCCTTGTGTGGCTGTATGGTTTTTTGGCTGACGCAAATCATGCTGAAAGGCACCCCCGACGCAGGCAGGCTCGCCTTTCTCGCTGCCCTGCTTTTTGTCGTTCACCCGGTTCACACGGAGGTCGTGGCAAACGTGAAAAGCTGCGACGAACAACTTGCCTTGCTGCTGGGTTTTGGTGCATGTTTTGCCGTTTTCAAAGCTTTTGACTTGCGCCGCAAAACATGGATGGCGACAGCAGCGGCGCTCTTTTTTGCCGCTTGTTTGGCAAAAGAAAATGCCGTGATGCTGGCAATCACGACGCCGCTGGCGCTCTTGTTTTTTCGCAAAGCGAATCTCATTTCCGCCTTGCGAAACACCTTGCCGATGCTGATTTCACTGGCAGCATTCCTTGCCTTGCGGACAGCAGTGATAGGCACTGAAACCGGCGGCGGGCATTGGATGAACGACCCGATGAACAATCCTTTCCTGACATGGAATGGAAACATCTGGCAGCCTGCCGCATTGGATGAAAAAATTGCCACCATATTTCTAACCTTCGGAAAATATGTGCGCCTGTGCGTCTTTCCATATCCGCTGACGCACGATTATTATCCGTTTCATATTCAATTGGAAGATTTCAGTTGCCACTGGGTTTGGGTGAGCATATTGCTATTTGCAGCATTGCTCGGATATGGAATATGGGGCATTTGGAAAAAATTATTTCCCATGTCAAATAGCAAACCTGCCAGCGCATCCTACCTCAGTTTTAGCGTATTATTTTTCCTGGTTACATTGAGCATTACGATGAACCTGTTTTTCCCGGTAGGTACATTTATGGCAGAGCGGTTTTTGTTTTTACCAAGTTTTGGTTTTTGCACAGCGATTGTTTTCTGGGGAAATCGTTTCGGAGAGAAATATAACGTGCTTAGTTTTTTAATTCTTATGACAGTAATTGTCATGCTATTTTCCGCCTTAACCCTGCTGCGAAATCCCGCCTGGAAAAACAATGAAACATTGCTGCGCACCGATTTAAATCACTCGCCAAACAGCGCCAAACTTCGTGGCTCGCTCGGTATTATTTTGCTCGAAAATGCTTTGCAAAAGCAAGACACAACGCAGCGCCGTCAAGCATTGCAGGAATCATGGACGCACTTAAATAAAGCTGTTGAACTGCACAAAACATACTATGACGCATTGCTTGCTTATGGAGCTTGTTCTTATTATTTGGGAAAATATAGCGAGTCTGTTTCAGCATATCGCACCGCATATCACATATCGCCGGATGACGGAAAATCAAAAACAGGATTGAAATATGCGCTGCAAGCCCACGCTGATAATTTTAGCAAAAAAGGACAAAATATGGAAGCTATATCTGCCATGACCGAGGCTTGGCAATTGCAGCCGGATACCTTGTCGGCGGCGCATCTTGCCCGGTTTTACAAAGCGGAAAATCAAATGGAAAAGGCGGAAGAATGGCTAAAAAAAGCAGCAGAAATTAAGCAGTAATAAGGTGCTTCGTGATTTCGTGTGGGTAAACATCTATCATCTTGTAACCGCCGATTTTAATCGGCGGGCATGCTGACTCCCTACCCCACATCCATCATCTTTACAAAACATCACATCAGGCAAGTAGATGTTGATGTTTTGCAAAGATGATAGATGTGCGTAGGAGCATTTGCCAGCCCCCCCGTTGAAACGGGAGGTTACAAGATGATAGATGCCAACCCGACGTTGTCCTTAAGTTGACGACATTAAACTTGAAGTTAGCTCCTAAATTAACGCCCAATATGAAAGACCCGCTTTTTTTCATCGCCATATTGCCTGACGCAAGCATTCAAAAGGAAGTCACCGCTTTCAAACAGTATTGCGCCAAGCATTTCAACGCCAGTCATTCGCTGACTTCGCCACCGCATATTACTTTGATTCCACCTTTCCCATGGAGCATGGGAAACCTTCAAAAACTGGGCGATGCGCTTGAAGATTTTGCCGCAAGGCAGCAACCTTTCCCCATTTCGCTGGAGAATTTCGGCGCTTTTCCGCCGAGGGTTATTTTCGTGGAAATTAAGCCAAATCAGCAACTCGAAGCGCTGCAAGCCAGCCTGGCAAAGCACCTGGAAATAACCATCGGCTTAAAAAAAGAGGACGACCGCCCTTTCAATCCGCACCTGACCATTGCTCACCGGGATTTGCAAAGGCGCATATTTCCCGATGCCTGGGCGCATTTTTCCACGGAAGAATATCAGCGAACTTTCCAGGCAGACCACTTGACTTTGCTGCGGCATACGCAACGAAAATGGGAAATTGAGGAGGAGTTCTTTTTAGGTATGAGGTATGAGGTATGAGGCATGAGTGCCTCATACCTCATACCTCATTCTTTCCGCATGAGCACCCCGGCAGAGTCGAAGCGTTTTTCCAGCACATATTTGGGATGGAGTTTTTTAAGGTCGTCGCCGGTGACGTAATAATAATCGAAGAGCGTATCGGTGCGGATATTCTTGTCGTAAATCAGCGTGTCGGCAAAATCGAGCGGCATGGTTTTAAAGTAAAAAACGGAGGTCGGCTGATAAATCCAGTGCAAACCGAGGCTAATTTTTTTGCCTTCCGGCAATTTCTCTTCCAAGTATAGGAGCATATTTTTAGTGCGGTAATCGTACCACCATTCATCCGAATATTGCAACTGATACGAGCGGTAAGCATGAACCATGCAAAAGCCAGCAACCAGCACCGGCAAGCCAACTCGCCACCAGCTTATTTTTTGCCGCAATAAATCCACGAACAACAGGAAAACCGGCAGCGCCGCAAGTGGAATGAACATCAGCGCCGTGCGCCCGGTCTGGTATTGAGAACCGAGCAGGTGATGCTGCACGATGGCAGCGAGGCTCGCCAGCAACGGCAACAGGCAAGCCGATAAATAAAACCGGCTCCAGCCATCACTGGGATTTTTCAAAAATTGGCGGAACGAGCGGAACGTCGCCGCCAGCAGCAGCAAAACCAGCACCGCTCCGAAATGCTCGACATTGTACATGCCGAGGTATTTTTTGCCGTAAAAACTATTGCTAATCAGCGATTTGAAGGTGTGCCAGAAGCTGTCTGCTCCGTACTCGAACTCGCCTTTGCCCATCAAAAATTGAATCGGGCGGTAAATCAGCCAGGCAAGCAGGGCTGAAATGCTTGCTGCAATTGCAACCGGCAGCAAAGACCTGTTACCACTTGAAGTGCTGACTAAATTCAGCAGCATGACGCCACCAAACACTGTCAGCAGGCAAGCATAAAAATTAAGCAAAGTGAAATTGCTCAATACCGCCAATAATGCTCCACCAAACGCACCGGCAACCGCCGCCGCCCGCCCCGTTTGCAAGTAGCGGCTGAAAAAATAGAGGCTCATCATCATGCAAGCCACCGCCAAACCGTAGCCTCTCGCCAGGGAAAAAAATTCAAGCAGGAAGGGATTGAGATTGAGTAGCAGAAAACCCGTCAGTGCCAGCCAAGGATTTGATGTCCAGCTTTTTACGAGTTTCCAGGAGGAAAAAAGATAAACCAAGTGTCCCAGCAAACTCGGCAGGCGCACCGCCAATTCCGAGTCGCCAAAAAGCCGGATGCTCGGTTTCATCAGCAAAACGTAGAGCCAGTGCAGGTTGGCAGTGCCCCAGCAGTCGGCGGCGTGGTGGCATTTGAGAATGTTGAAGTGCGTCCAAATCAGGAAAGAGCCGCTCTCGTCGTGGGTCATGCAGATGAGGTGCGCCCGCAAAACGACGTAAACGAACAAAGAGACGGCGGCGAGAAAAAGCAACCCGGTGGGAAGTTTTTGCCGGAAAAAATCGCCTTGGAAAAAGCTGGTCGGGAAGGTCTTTCGCATGATTTTTCAAAAAAATAGTAGCATTTTGACACGTCCCTTTTTTGATTAAATGATTGACGATTAAATGATTAAATGATTGTTGATGGAATGGAAGATGGCAGGGTGTGCAATGTCACCGGACATCGCACATCCTGCCATCTTCCATTCCATCAACAATCATTTAATCGTCAATCATTTAATCAAAAAAGAGCAAGTCAAAAGTCACCAAAATCATAGTCGTGCAATTACCGTCACATTCGCCCGCACCTTCTGCCCTAACTCCACCTCCACTTTTGCGCCGAGCGGCAAAAAAACGTCCACCCTTGAACCGAATTTGATGAAGCCCATCTCGCTGCCCTGCTTCACCTGCTCGCCTTCGTGCAGGTAGTTGATGATGCGTTTTGCGAGGGCGCCTGCGATTTGCCGCAGCAGAATTTCGCCCCGGCTGTTGCCGATGACGACGGTCGTGCGCTCATTTTCCGTGGAAGATTTTGGATGCCAGGCGACGAGGAATTTGCCAGGGTGGTAGCGAAAGTATTTCACGATGCCGCTGATGGGATTGCGGTTGACGTGGACGTTGACCGGCGACATGAAAATGGAGACTTGCAGGCGCTTGTCCTTAAAATATTCCGGCTCCATCGCTTCCTCGATGACCACTACTTTGCCGTCGGCGGGAGCGTAAACAAGGCTGTTGTCTTCCGGCGTCTTGATTTCCCGAACCGGGTGGCGGAAGAACTGAAGCACGATTAAAAACAGCACCAGCGAAACGATGGCAACCGGCGTCAAAAAACCCGGCAAGAGCCAGTAAATCAGCAAGTTGGCGACGGCGACCAATGCACCGGCGATGAGCAAAGACTGGTATCCTTCTTTGTGAATTGTCATTTTTAATGCGGATTTGATGCACCGGAAAGTCTATTCCCCGGCGAAAAATGGTCGGCAAAAATAGTTTTTGAAGCAGGCGGGAGAAGGGATTAGAGAGGTAATTTAGGAGGTAACTTCAAATTCAATGTCGTCAACTTAAGGGCTGTGCGATGTTGTTGCCCGCCTTTCCGAAAGTTTGAGACTTTCGGAAAGGTTGCTCGAATCGAAGTTGGAGCAACCTTTCCGAAAGTCTCAAACTTTCGG
>CAZHLB010000222.1:0-9328 GCA_964533005.1 uncultured Saprospiraceae bacterium | reverse complement strand
CAGCCTTTTGGAGAGAAAAAAAATTTCATTTTTTTTCTCTCCAAAAGGCTGTTTTCGACCTGTCAGCTTTTGTCCCGTGGTCGAAAACATCAAATCCATCCTCGCCGAGCACCTCGCCGTCCAGCAAAACTTGCTCTCTGACCCGGCGCAACTTTCGACCATTTCTCAAATCGTCGAGCTTTTCATCCGGACTTTTCAAGCAGGCAACAAAGTCCTTTTTTGCGGAAATGGTGGCAGCGCTGCTGATGCGCAGCACCTCGCCGCCGAGCTTTCCGGGCGGTTTTTTCTTGACCGGAAGGCTTTGTTTGCGGAAGCCTTGCACGTCAATTCTTCCTTTTTGACGGCGGTAGCAAATGATTTTGGCTTTGAAAATGCTTTCGCCAGGGCGGTCGAAGCGATGGGAAAAAAAGGGGACGTGCTTGTTGCGCTTTCCACTTCCGGCAACTCGCCAAACATCCTGAAAGCTATCGAAGCAGCAAAAATAGCAGGCTTGAAAGTCGTCGGAATGACAGGTGAGAGCGGTGGCAAAATGGCGGCAGGATGCGATTTGCTCGTGAAAATTCCTTCTCAAAACACGCCCCGAATCCAGGAGGGGCACATCCTCGTTGGGCACGTCGTCTGCGAGTTGGTGGAGCGGAGGCTTTTTCGTCCGTAACCAACCTTTCCGAAAGTTGTCAACTTTCGGAAAGGTCGCTCACCTTGCCGCCTGTCGCCCGCACTGCATAAATCCGACCCTGCCCAGGTGGCAAAAAAATCCGAAATCACAACCTACCTTTGTTCAGCCATCGCTTCCCGCACAAAGACGACCCAATCTGGTTTTCTCGTTTTTTCCAAAATAGATGCCTTGTGAAATCAATCGGACTGCCCACTCTAAAACCGGGGTCAGTTGATTTTTTTCAACAACTTCTACTTGTGCTTCACTACATGTCGTCAACCGCAAAACAGCATTCCGGCTCCCGCCGGAATTCATTTCAAAAACACTTCGCCATGAGACAATTACGCTTTTACCCAATCGCCATTTTTGCCGCTTTTCTGCTGCATGTCAGCCCTGTCTTTTCTCAGTTCAACGTCAAAATCACGGTCATGGGTGGCTCCGTCACGACCACTTGCACCGACATTATCGGTGCGCCCGACCCGCTTTGGGGTGTGAACATTGCCAACACCGGATGGGTGCGCTACCCGAAATCGGGAGCTTGTTTCAACGACCTGCCCAACTTGCAGTTTGACCAGGATTATGCTTGCCTTTCCGACGTGCCGCCTGTCATCCAGGTTTGTTTTCGAGCCTTTGAAAACGACCCGAACATCCTCGTGGCTTGCGACGTGGTGGAGGCTTGCCTGGCGGAAATTTGTGTGAACGTTCCCGTGCCCAACCAGGGCAGCAACAACGTCAATATTCAATTGCCCGACAACCTTCCCTCCGACGGCGAAGTGAACCTGAACATCACCACGACCGGCATCCCCGGCGGCATCAACGATAATATTTGCAACGCCATAGATGCCGGTGTTTTGATGAGCGGGGTGACGGTTGGCAATGCCGATTCCAGCCTGTTTAATAACTATTGTGCGACCAACCTCAACGAGCCAAACCCTGCCTCCATCGGCAATTTTTGGGTGAACAACCGGGGCGTTTGGTTCAAATTCACAACCAGCAGCACACCCGGCACCCATATTTTAATCAATGCCAAAAGCGACCCTGACTCGCTCGGCGACCCTGTCAACCTCCAGGTTGGGATTTACACGTCCTCGGACAACTCCTGCACCGGCACTTTTACCTTTGTGGACGAAAACCACAACCCGGCGGATTGGGACGAGTCGCTGCTGATTGTTTGCCCGCCGCCAAACACGGCTTACTATATTTTGGTGGATGCCGTTTCCAACACTTTTGAAGAAGTGGAAGGCATTTTTGGACTGGAAATCACAGAGTTAGGTGTCGAGTTTGCACCCGAACTGCGATGCGAGGCGCTCGATTTAGGAGCGGTACCGCTTGCCGACACGGTGTCTTCCGGCTGGCGAACCAATGCTTGCTCCTCCAATGCAGACGCCTTGCCGGTGACCGCTTTCGGTGTCCAGAGTTCGGTTTGGTTTTCCTTCCAGCCGCCGCCCACCGGGCACGTGAAAATTGACGTGACCAGCGACACGGCGAACGACCCCATCGGAGTGCAGCTTGCCGTTTTCCAGTCTTCGAATAGTGCTTGCAACGGCATATTTTCAGAAATGGCAAGCATCCACACCCCTGCCAGCCTCGACGAAAGTCTCGAACTGCATTGCCTCGACCCTGCCAAGACTTACTTCATTTTGATTGACGGGGCTTTGAGCGCTTTGAACACGGGCATTTTCAACGTGCACGTTTCCGACGCAGGCAACGAGACGCCGATTCATAATCAAACCGTGATGCTTTGCGCAGGCGGGACGCTGGCGGTGGGAACTTCAATCTACTCGCAATCAGGCATTTACAGCGACACTTTGGAATACCCCAACGGCTGCGACAGCATCGTGAATACTAACCTGACCGTGCTGACACCACTCGAATTGAATTTCAGCATCGTTCAGCAAGGTCTTGGCGCTGGCAACCCGGATGGCATGGCGGCAGTCGCTCCGGCTGGCGGCGCAGGTGGCTACACTTTTGCCTGGTCGGATGGACAAACTAATGCGCTGGCTTCTAACCTCGTTGGCGGCGACAACTATTGCGTGACGGTCACCGACCTCAACGGCTGCACGTCGGACACGTGTTTTACCATGCCGTATTTCCTTCATTTCACGCCAAACGTCACGCCTGACACTTTGAAATGTTTCGGCGACTCGGACGGGCAACTGCGGCTGACGGTCGCCAACGGCTTGCCGCCCTATCAATATTCCTGGCAAAACAGCACCAATTCTATCAGCGGCTCCGGCGAGATTTTTAGCGATGGCGACGAGGTATTGATTGAAAACCTTCCTGCCGGGACGTACTCGTTTCATATCGTTGACATTTACTTCGACACCATTGTTTCGGTGGAAATCGTACAGCCTGCGCTGCTCGAAATTTCTTCGGCGACGGTCTCCGATGCGGCTTGTTTTTCGGATTGCAATGGCAGCGTTCAAGTGATAATCGCAGGGGGCACAATGCCTTATCAATCAGCTTGGTCGAACGGCGATTCAGGTTTGCAGGCAAGCAACCTTTGCGCAGGCAGCTACCAACTCACCGTGACCGACACCAATGGTTGCACCGGGATTTTTGATTATCAAATCAACCAGCCTGCCCAATTTATTGCCACCGCCTCAGAGATGCAGTCCGTCTCCTGTTTTGAAGGCAGCGATGGTATCGCAACGGTGACCACAAATGGCTCGCCGGGAGCCTTTCTTTGGGACAATGGTGCAGCAACTGCAACCATTTCTGACCTCCCCGGTGGCACGTATTCCGTGACCGTGACCAATGCAGACGGTTGCACGGCAACTACTTCTACATCTGTTTCCACACCAAGTGAGCCGGTGGGAGTGAGTATCGTGGAGTTGAATTCCATCCTGTGCAAAGGCGATGACAACGGTGTTTTGAAAGCAAACATCTCGGGGCCCGGCACTGCATTTTCCTACATCTGGAACACTGGCAGCACGTTTCCCACTGCCAACGGATTGACTGCCGGAAACTATTCCATCACGGTCGCCAACCAGAACGGATGCTCCGCCACGGCAGACTTTCAACTCAACGAACCTGCTGAAATTCAGGCAGTTTTCACACCGAACAAACTGTCTTGCCTCGACCCGGCAGACGGAGGTATCGTCACTATCGAGTCAGTTTCCGGCGGCATCGAGCCATTTTTATTTTCAACAGATGGAGTGAATTACAGCCCCGAAAGCGTGTTGGATGGCTATTTCGCAGGTGACCAGACTTTTTACGTGAAGGATGCAGGCGGCTGTGTGCGAGAGTTTTCGACCGTCATCGAAGGTCCCGGCGAGTTGTTCGTGGAGTTGGGCGAAGACAAATCAGTACAATTGGGCGAATCCGTGAAGCTGGACGCTAACTCCAATCAAACCGAAGTCACTTACTCCTGGACTCCCGCCGAGGTACTTTCCTGTTCGGATTGCGTCAGCCCGGAAGTCTTGCCGCTCGAAAGCGGAACGTTCAGCGTGACGGTGACCGATGAATTCGGCTGCACAGCGACCGACGACATTTTTGTGGAAGTAATGAAAAGGCGAAACGTCTTCGTTCCCAATGCTTTCAGTCCGAATGGCGACGGCTTCAACGACGAGTTCGTGCCTTACGGCGGCAGCGACGTGGCGGTTATCAAGAATTTTAAAATCTTCGACCGGCAGGGGAATCTTGTTTTTTCGGCAGATAACTTTTTGCCCGGCGACCTGAGTCAAGGTTGGAATGGCACTTTCAAAGGCAAAGAAATGCAGCCTGCGGTTTTTGTGTGGATGGCTGAGTTCGAGTTTATTGACAAGGAAGTGCAGTTGTTCAAAGGAGACGTGACGTTGTTGAAATAATCCTCAGTGGTAAGTTTACCTCAGCGTCGGCGAGGTTCCAACCCTTGTCCATTACCCATAGAATAGCCCCGGAGGGGCGGAGATATTTGTAGCAATGCCGCAACTCCCTCTTATAGCCCCAGAGGGGCGGCGATTTTTGAAGGATTGTAACAAAATCGCCGCCCCTCTGGGGCTATAAGAGGGAGGCATTGCTACAAAAATCGCCGCCCCTCCGGGGCTAATTAACCGGCTAATTTTCATGCCGCTATTCTGTGGGTAATCAACACAAACCTCACCGATGTTTGTGCTCAAATGAAAAAGGGGATGAAGCGCTTCATCCCCTTTTTCAATTCAAGCTGTTGATTGTCAACACTAACTGCCATGCCGGATGGCATTCACCGGATCCATCCGAGCCGCTCGCAAGGCAGGAATGAACCCTGCCAGCAAGCCCACTATCACTGACAGCCCAATGCCCACCATCACATTTTTCACGTCCATGTAAATCTGAAAAGGCAGCACACCGCTCAAGGCGGCAAGCACTCCAATCACCATCAGCAAGCCCAATCCGCCGCCAACCAAACATAAAATCACCGACTCCACCAGAAATTCCAGCAGCACGACCGATTGCTTTGCGCCGATGGCTTTTTTGATGCCGATGATGTTCGTGCGCTCCTGCACCGAGACGAACATGATGTTCGCCACACTCACCATGCCGACCACGATGGCAAAAACGCCAATGAAAAATCCAACCCAATTGAGCACGCCGAAAAATTGATTGAGCAGGTTGGCGAGGATGGAAATGGTGTTCAGGGCAAAATTGTCTTCCTCTTTTGGCTTCAATTTTCTTTCTGCTCGCAAGGTGCTGGTCAGCTCATCTTTCAATTGGTCAACCGAGTAACCCGGCGCAGCTTTGACGTTGATGGAGCCGCCCCAGGGATTTTTTTCCCGCACGTTTGCCACCTTTTTTCCCAATTCGTAAGAAATGATGATGCCGTCATCGAAGTCCATCACTTTGAGGATGTCTTTGCCAGATTTGGCAAAAACGCCAATGATTTCCATGTCCCGCCCGCCGACTTTGATAGTCTTGCCAATGGGGTCAACGTCGCCGAACAGTGACTCCGCCACCTTGTAACCAATGACTACCCGGTTCATGGCATAGTGATATTCCGAAGGCGTGTACCACCTGCCCCTGTCATACTCGACGTTGAAAATCTGGTCGAAATCGTAGGTGACAGCGACCATCCAAGCGCCTTCCACGCTGTTCGAGCGAAACTTCGCCGTGCGCATCCCGACGAAAATGTGGTAGTCGGCATAGCCTGCGGACTTGACCTTTTTTTGGATGGCTTTCAAGTCGTCGTACGACGGGTCGGGGCGACGCTGGTACTTCCACCAGTTTTGACCCGGGTCTTCTGTCCAGGACATTTTTTGGACATAAATCACGTCGTCGCCCAGTTTTTTCAGGCTGCCCATCACGTTGTCCTGCAAGGAATTGGTGGCGGATTGGACGCCGATGATGCAGAAAATGCCAATCGTGATGCCGAGCAGCGAGAGCAGGGTGCGCAATTTGTTGCCTGACAATTGCTGCGCAGCCTGGCGCAAGCTTTCGTAGATGACTCGAAAAATGACCTGCATGGAAGTTTTTCTTCAATGGAGAGAGGTGGCTGTTTTTGAAAAATTTTGAAAAAATTTTTCAAAAACAGCCACCTCTCTCCGAAGGATAAATTCTACTTGAAATCAACAAATACAGGCAGCCTTGCCTGTACACCCTGCATTTTCAGCAGCTCTTTTGCCTGCTTGAAATAAGGGTAGTAGCCGCCCAATTCTTTCTCCAAAATTTTCGCTTCGATGCCTTCGTCATCACCTTGACCTGTCAGGTTTTCGATGAATTCCTGAAGCGGTTCCTTGCGGAAAGGGTACTCGGTCAGGCGGTATTTTTCAACCCCGGCAAGCTCGGCGGCGACGGCGATGGCTCGGTCGAGGTCGCCAATTTCATCCACCAGACCTAATTGTTTGGCTTTGTCGCCGACCCAAACCCTGCCTTGCGCAATCTTGTGAACCTCGTCCCGGCTCATTTTTCTGCCTTCGGCGACCCTCGCCAAGAATTTCTCGTAGGTGTTCACCGTGTTTTGTTGCATCAGGGCTTTTTCCCCTTCGCTCATTTCAAAAACGGCGTTGATGCCGGTGGAATAGCGGGTCGTTTTCACCGTATCGAAGGTGATGCCGATTTTGTCGTTGAACAGTTCGTGCGCATTTGGAATCATGCTGAACACGCCTATCGAGCCGGTCAGGGTATTCGGTTCGGCGATGATTTTGTCGCCCATGCAGGCAATGTAGTAGCCGCCGGAAGCTGCGTAGTCGCCCATGCTCACCACGACTTTTTTGCCTGCTTGCTTCGCCAAATTCAATTCCCGCCAGATATTTTCCGAAGCCAATGCACTGCCGCCGGGCGAGTTTACCCGCAAGACGATGGCTTTGAATTTTTCGTCCTCCCTGATTTTGCGAAGCAGCTTCACATACTTGTCATCGGAGATGGTTCCCTTCTCGCCGTCCTGGTCGTAGATGGCGCCTTCGGCGTAAACGAGGGCGATTTTGTCTTTCGAGGAAAAGTCTTTTTTCTTGGTGTAGCTCTTGGCGTAATCTTCCAAAGAGACCGTCCGCACCTTTTCTTTTTCATCCAAACCCGTGCGTTGCCTGATGTTTGCAATCACGTCGTCCGAGTAGCCGGTGGCGTCAATCAAGCCGAGGGAGATGGCTTGGTCGGCTTCTCTTGCTTTGAGTTCATTGGCGATGGAGCGCAGTTCGGCGGCAGATTTTTTCCTGGATTCGGCTATTTCGGTGAGGTAATTGGTGAAAACCGGTTCGATGTATTCCCTCAGTTGCAGGCGGTTTTCATCGGTCATTTTTTCGAGGCGGTACGGCTCGGTTGCGCCTTTGAAATCACCGGCATAAAACACCTGCATTTTCACGCCGATTTTGTCAAGCATTTTTTTGAAAAAAGGCATGGTGACGGAGAAACCGTGCAGGTCAATTCCACCCAATGGATTCAGGTAAATCGTGTCGGCGACGCTGGCGAGATAGTAGCCGCCCTGCGTGTAATAATTCGAGTAAGCGAGAATGAACTTGCCGCTTTCCTTGAATTTTTCGAGGGCATCCCGCAAGGTCGCAGCCGTCGCCACGCCTGCGCCGATGCCGTGTTCCATGTCGAGGTAAATGCCTTTGATTTTATCGTCGGTAGCGGCGTGCTCGATGGCGTCTTCGATGTCCTCCAAACCGAGGATTTCCTGGTTGCCCAGGTCGAAGGGATTCATTTCGAGGTTATTGGTTTGCTCTGGAATTGGATTGTGGAAAGTTAGGTGCAGCACGGAATTGCTTTCCACGCTAACTTCCTCTTTCCCACCGGCGCTGCCGATGATTGCCAGCATGATGAAACCCAGGAAAAACAGCGCAACAGTTGCCAAGGCAAAACCCAGGCAGGAGGCAAATACGAACTTGAAAAACTGATTCATTTTTTGAATTTGGAGGTGGGTTTGAATTAGGATGGGTGGGATGGTTAGGATTTTTTGGATTGAGACGCCGGATTCGTCTCGTCTCAATTCAAAAAATCCTAACCATCCCACCCATCCTAATTCAACCTGCAACGCCGCCGAAGGTCGCTTGGCGAAGAAGAAGGGGGCTTTTTTTTAGATAAATTTTGGCAAGCGGCGGAAGTAGGAAATCGTGTTGAGAAGCCTTTTGCAAATATTGACGGTAAAACCCGACTTTAGCCGCTTCACAAAACAGCATCAACTTATGCCAATGGATTTCAAAAAAATCAAATCGCTTTTCGTCGTCGAGGAAGAAAAATCTGCCTCCGAACCTGCACCGACTGCCGCTGATAAAGCTGCGCCTGCACCCGCCGCCAGCCCTGTCGCCGCACCCGCCGAGCCGGGAAAAGTCACCGACAAATTCATGCAGGTGCTTTCCGACGCCATGCAACAATCCAACCTGCAAGGCTTGGACTACCTGGAGTACAAGCAATCCTTGAATTCGCTGGCGAAAATGCCAATGGATGAACCGATTCGCTACCAATCCGCCTACGCCATGGCACATGCAATGGGCGCTACTTCGCAAAAATTGGTCGAGTCGGCGCAGCATTATCTGGACGTGCTGAAAGGCGAGGAAGCGAAGTTTCAAGATGCCTTGCGCAAACAGCAAACCGAGCAAATCGGCAACCGGGAAGGCACCATCAAAAACCTGGAAACCACCATTTCGCAGAAAGCGGAGCAAATCAAAAAGCTGACACAAGAAATCGAGCAGCACCGCCAGCAGGCGGAAAGTTTGAAGCGGGAAATCGCAGATGCGAGCGGAAAGGTGGCGGCGACGAAGAATAATTTCGAGGCAACTTATGCTTCGTTAGTTGCTCAGATTCAGGCGGATGTGGAAAATATGAAGCGATACCTGAAGTGATTTTAGCATCGGAGAGAGCTGCTTTTCAGGGAAAAATTTTTAAAAAATTTTTACCGGAAAAGCAGCTCTCTCCAAAGAATTAGAAGCCTTCCGCATGGTCATCCGGATTCCGCCAATCGCCTACGCCATGCAATTTTCCATCCGGCAATACCTGCACAGCCTTCACCAAAGCAATCCGGTTCACGGGGGTCAGCTTGTGCCCCATTTCCCAAAGTTGCTTGCGCACCAGCGTGTCCATCGCAGCTTTTTCTACTGAAATTTCATCCGGCAGCCACTGCGAATGAAAGCGGGGAGCAGCCACCGCCGAGTCCAACGGCATTCCGAACTCGCTGACATTCAGGATGATTTGCAAAACCGTCGTGATGATGGTCGAGCCGCCGGGCGTCCCGACGACGAGGTGAAGATTGCCGTCTTTTCCACCACCGTCGGCGTCATCGAA
>CAZHLB010000221.1:0-9372 GCA_964533005.1 uncultured Saprospiraceae bacterium | reverse complement strand
CGCTTCCTCGCTGACCTGGACGTGAGCTATCTGCACGTTTTCACTTACTCCGAGCGCCCGAACACACTTGCCGCAGAAATGGAAGGCATAGTTCCGATGGAGGAGCGCCGCCGCCGCAACGAAATGCTGACCATCCTGAGCGAGAAAAAACGGCGGCATTTTTACAACCAATTCATCGGGCAGACCCGGCGGGTTTTGTTCGAGCATGGCGGCGAAGTGGGCAAACTTTCAGGCTTCACGGACAACTATGTAAAAATTGAAATGGAGGGGGAACAAGGGCTGATAAACTCAATATTGCCAGTGAGACTGACGGGCATCAACCAAAGCGGGCACGTTGAAATTGAAACACCTGCTCTTTTGGCTGCCTGATAAGTTGCATCCCGGCATTGGTAAAAAAGAAAAAGCGAATTTGATACAACATCAAATTCGCTTTTTCATTTCAGGCAACTGCCAACTACGAATTAAATCCCCAGTTTCGCCTTCACCAGCGCCGTCACGTCCGTCGTTTCGTCGGCGTACAAAATCACGCCCGACTGAGCGTCGAAAATGAACTGGTAGCTGTTCTCCTTCGCCACTTGCTGGATGGCAGTGTTGACTTTTTCCAGGATAGGCGTCATCAGTTCCTCCTGTTTTTTAGCCACTTGCGCCTCTAAATCCTGGCTCAGTTTGTACAGGTCTTCCTGTTCTTTTTGAAGCTCGGCGGCGAGGGTTTCTTCCTCTTTCGGCGTCATTTCGCCCCGCTGTTTTTTCTGTTCGGCTGCCTGCGCTTTTTGCTGAAAGGCAGTGACTTTTGACTCGCCCTGCTTTTGCAGTTGCGTTTGAAAACCCTCCAGGGTGGAGCGCATTTGCTTGACTTCGGACAGTTCATTCAGCAGAGCGGCAGAATTGACGTAGCCGAATTTTTGCGCTTGCGCAGCACCGCCGAGGAGAAACATCATGGCGACGGTCACAGCCGCCGCTCTCATAATTTGCTTGACCATTTTCTGAAAAAATTGATTTGCATTGCCTCGTTCCAACCGGCTCGTGCGCCGGCGGTGGAACTTTGGTTGAAAAAATTAGTGTGCAAAAATAGCTTTTTGGTTGGTTTGGGAAATTTTGGCTTCCCGTTGCGTTCTGTTTTAACCGAAACAAAACGCACAAGGGAGTGGCTCGAAAATCCGATTGCATAATCTTGCCTGCATGAATTACCTGTTCCGTCCGGTGGACATCGCTCCGCTCGTTTTTTTCAGAGTCGTTTTTGGCATCCTTGGCTTTGCCGATTTACTGGGCGTCTGGACGTACTATCATTTGTACAAAGGCTATTTCGACCCGGCGAAATTTCAGTTCAAATACATTGGTTTCGAATGGGTGCGCCCCTTGCCGGAGCCGTTTATGTCCTTGATTTTCATTGTGTTGATGGTGGCGGCGCTGCTGATTGCGGCGGGTTGGCGCTACCGGATTTGCACGGTCATTTTTGCCCTCGGATTTGCCTGGGTGTTCCTGCTGGAAAAGGCACTTTATCTTAATCACGGCTACCTTTTTATCTGGATTTCGTGCCTGATGATTTTCCTGCCTGCTCATCAAAACTGGTCGGCGGACGTGCTGCAAAATCGTGCGCCGCTGCGGCAAACCATTGCCCGGTGGCAACTTTGGATTCTGCCTTTTTTGATGGGGGTGGTCTATTTCTACGGCGGCATCGCCAAGCTGAATGCTGACTGGCTCGATGCAAATCCTTTGAAATATTGGCTCGACGATGCCACCAATCTGCCGCTGCTCGGCTGGATTTTTCGACTGGATGCAACGGCTTACGCAATGGCTTGGGGGGGCACGCTGCTCGATTTGACTGCACCGTTTTTCCTGCTTTTCCGGCGGACGAGGGTTTGGGCGCTTGGCTTTATCCTCCTTTTTCACCTGACGAACACGCTGGTTTTTCAAATCGGCATTTTTCCCTGGCTGTCCATCGCTTTGAGTTTGCTGTTTTTTCCGCCGAATTTTCCGAGGCGGTGGTTTGCGATTTTGAAGGAGAAAATCAAGCCGCTGGGGAGGGTGGAAGCTTGGTGGGAGAGGCGGGTGGCTGAACGTGGGAGCAACCTTTCCGAAAGTTTGGAACTTTCGGAAAGGTCTGGAAGCCAACTTGTTGCAAGGGAAAACTTTTCCGAAAGTTTGAAACTTTCGGAAAGGTCAATGCCGCCAAAACTGGTCGTTTGTCTGCTGGCGGGGCTGGTTATTTTTCACCTGCTCCTGCCGTTGCGCCACCATCTTTTCAAAGGCGAAGTGGCTTGGACGGAGGAGGGTCACCGCTTTTCCTGGCGCATGATGCTTCGCTCGAAACGAGGTTACGGCTATTTCACCGTAGCCAACCCGGCGACCGGCGAAACCATCAAAATCAAGCCGCAAGACTACCTGACCGACCGCCAGGACGATAAAATTTATACCCACCCCGACATGATTCTCCAATTCGCCCACTACCTGCGAGACCTCTGGAAAGCGAAAGGCATCGCCGACCCGGAGGTTTATGCCAGCATCCGTGTCAGCCTGAACGCAAGACAGACCCAGGCTTACGTGGATTCAAAAGTTGACCTGGCAAAAGAGCGATGGCATCCGCTCCGGGAAACTACCTGGCTCATGCCATTCAAGGAAAAACCTGACCAGCAACGTGGGGGAAAAGCAGATGGCGGCTCATCTTCAGATTAAACGGGCAGCGGCGTTACGCTTGTCTTAAATGCTGATTTTCAAATGTGAAAAGCCAAAGCCCGGCGGCTCGGCGGGAAGAATTTTCTGCTGAAAAATAAGAAACGACCCTTTCTCCTGCGTTTTGGGATTAATTGGTTTGAGGTTCCAACCCAAAAACCAGAAAACCTCAAAACCCGATAACCACTAAAAATGATTGTCATGAAAAAGCTCATCCACGTCCCCCGCTTTCTCTTTCTACTCGGATTGCTTGCCTTGGCAAGCTGCAAAAAAGAAAACGTCGAACCCGCCGACCTCTCCAAATTTTACCGCCTGAAATCTTTTGAAGTCGGCGTCATTCCTGAGCACCGGCAAGTGCGCATCCTTTTTCAAGTGACTGATTATTACCGAAAAGGCGTTGCCACGCTGACCAAAGACGACTTCATCGTCAGCGAAAACAAGGGTCGGATTGACACGGAAGCCGACATCCGCCTGAGCCGGGATTCCATTCCTTTTGATATAAAAACGGTGCTGTTGCTCGACGTCAGCCGAAGTGTGGAAGGGTTGGTTCCGCAACTCAAAACTGCCGCTAAAGCCTTGATTCAGAAGAAACTGCCTGAGCAAGAAATTGCCATTTACACTTTCGACGCCGACACGAAAAAGGTGAAAGATTTCTCTGCCGACCAAAGCGCCTTGCTTGCCGCCATCGAGTCCATTCCTGAGCATGGGCTGGTCAATTCTACCAATTTATACGGAGCGGTGATGGAGGTCGCTGACCTTTGGGAAGATGAATATTCCTTGGATGGCATCACGGATGGCAGCCTCATCATTTTCACCGACGGCAGGCACAATGCTACCCAGGCGTTGACCCTCGCCTCCGCCAAAAATGCCCTCGGCGACCGCCGGGCTTACGTTGCGGCACTTGCCAGCGTAGATTTGGATGAAGTAGCTTTGAAAGAATTGGCAGGCGAGGAAGACCGCTATTTCAAAGCGGACGACGTGGCAGGTTTGGAGCAGATGTTTCTTGATATTCAAACGGAGATTCAGAGCCTGTCGAAAAGCATTTACTTTTTGTACTACACAAGCCCGATTAGCGACCCTTCGCCGTTTGAAAATGAGTTGACTATCGAGGTGAAGGGCAATATCAACAATGGTTTCGACCGGCGGATTTTGGAGATGTTCAACAGCGAGGGGTTTGGGAATTGACGGCGCAGAAATGTCATTTCTTTCAGAAATGACATTTCTTGACCCTGAAAACAAAAAGGCGGTTGATTTTTCAGCAAGAAAAATCAACCGCCTTTTTGTTTTCAGGGTAGGCTCAAATTACTGCGCCTCCATCGTATCCGGCTCGATGGGCATTCCATCTTCCGGCATCGCTTCCTGCCCGCCCTGCATCATGCCAGTGATGTCTGGACAAACTTTTTCCATCGCCTCCATCGCCTTCTTTTGCTCCTCTTCTCCTTCGATTTTACCATGTTTTTTCTCCAGATTGGCAAGGCAGGTTTGGCTTTCCTCGTCCAGCTTCATGCCTTTTTCCATCAGTGCCATAAATTCTTCCTGGTTGCCGGAGTCTTTGGCGACTTTGAGTTGCTTTTGGATTTCAACCAGCGGTCTGGCGCATTCGCAGAAGTCTTTGGCGAAGGCTTCGTAGGGGTCTTTTTTGGCGCAGGCGGCAGCGAGCACGGCGCAGAGCAGAAATAGAACGACTTTAATTTTCATGTCAAACGATATTTACGGTGAGTGATTTACGATTAATGCACTCAACCGTAAACCGGGAAAAGCCGCAAAGCTGCCCCTTTCACCAAATCTTTTCACTTTTGAAGCATGAAATTCCACCGCCACGACGCCTTTCGTTTTCTGACTAAGCTGACTTTCAGGCGGTTGTGGAATCTGGCGAAGGTGTTCTGTTCCTACCATTTGACCCGGTGGACGGGCAAGCCCATCCAGTGGGGTTTGCCAGTGACGATTTCTTTCGAGCCGACGACTGCCTGCAATTTGCGCTGCCCCGAATGCCCCAGCGGGCTGCGCCAATTCACCCGCCCGACAGGCAACTTGCGGGAAGATTTTTTCAGAAAAACTCTCGACGAGCTGCACCGGGATTTGCTCTACCTCATCTTCTATTTTCAAGGCGAACCGTACATCAACCCTCGATTTTTGGAGATGGTCAGCCACGCTCACCGCAAAAAAATCTACACCATCACCTCCACCAACGGGCATTTTTTGAACGATGAAAATGCTCGGAAAACCATTGAATCCGGTTTGGACAGGCTCATCATTTCAGTGGATGGAACGACGCAGGAAACGTATGAAAGCTACCGGAAGGAAGGCAAGCTGGAGGTGGTTTTGCAAGGCGCTCGAAACGTCGTGAAGTGGAAACAGCAATTGAAATCAAAGACGCCACACCTCATTTTTCAATTCCTCGTCGTGCGCCCGAACGAGCATCAAATCCCTGAAATTCACCGACTTGCGAAAGAAATCGGCGTGGACGAGGTGCTGCTGAAAACGGCGCAGGTCTATGATTTTGAAAACGGCAACCCGCTCATTCCCACGCAAAGCCGCTACGCCCGCTACGAAAAAACTGCCGCCGGAAACTGGCGAGTGAAAAACAAACTCCTCAATCATTGCTGGAAACTTTGGCACGCCTGCGTGATTACCTGGGATGGAATCGTCGTGCCGTGTTGCTTCGACAAGGACGCTTTGCACCGCTTGGGCGATTTGAAAAAAATGCCTTTTCGGGAAATCTGGCAGGGAGAAACTTATGCCGCTTTTCGCCGCTCGCTTTTGGCGGGGCGCAGCCAGATTGACATTTGCTCGAACTGCACGGAGGGCTGCAAAGTGTGGGCGTGAAAAGCAATTCTTTTGCGAACCCCTCATTTTTTCAGCCAATATCGGATATTTGCCGCCGCATTTATCCCCCAGTCGTACGCTCTGGCACAACAGCATTCTCGTGCCAACTCTCCCAACCGATACCAATTGTAGAGGTCTCAATTCATCCTTCCACAGGTTTTAAAAACAGGTGTCATCATGAAAAATCAAAAGCTTTTGGGCAACCGCCAGGCAGCTTGGCAGGTGCGTTTTTTCCCCTTCCTCCTTGCTCCGATAGTTGCATTTTGGATGCTCTCCTCCTTTTCCGCCGGGGCGCAGAATTACGTTTTTACAGGCGCAAGCGGGGTCAACTTAGAGTGGTCTAACCCTAACAATTGGGACGCTAACGGCTACCCCGGAAGCGTGATTTCGGCGGGGCAATCTGCTTCCATCCAGGCGAATTGCATCATGGATATCAATGTGATTAACAATGGAAACATCACGATTGAAACGGGCATGAGCCTGACCATCCATTTCTCCATCACCTTGACCAACAATGCCATGCTGTTGAATAATGATTCACTGCACATCACAAACACTGGCATCCTCACCAATGGAATCGCAGGCGTTTTTGACAATCAAGAAGTGGTTGAATTGAATGGTACGCTGAACAACCTCGGCACTTTCGATAATCACGACGTCTTGAACGTCAATATGGAAGGCGACTTTTTCAACACGGATGGGACATTTAACAATCATGCTGTTTTGACCAACATCGGCACGGTGAACAACAAGTCCGGCGGAAGTTTCAACAACTTGAGCGGCGCAACCCTCCACCACAATGCCGGGCAGTTTTTGACCGAAGACGCAACCAGCCTCACGTCCAATGCAGGCACGTTTAATTGTGCCGCTTTCTTCGATGTGTTTGACAGTGGTGCATTTTCAAACAGCGCCACTTTTTCAAACACCGCTTCCATTGATGTCAATGGTCAGTTTACCAATGCGGCAGGTGGAACATTGACCAATTCCGACAGCCTTCACATTGGAAGCGCAGGGTCGTTGACCAACAACGGTACTTTGACCAACAGCACAGCAGGTCTCCTCTCTAATAATGGCTTGTTGACCAACAACAACATTCTGAACAACTTAGCCACCGCTACCCTGACCATCGGCGCTGGCAAAACGCTCGAAAACAATGACACCCTGAACAACCACAACGTCTTCAACGTCAACGGCATCTGCAAAACCAACACTGGCGGTGTCACGACCAATCATGCCAACCTGACCGTAGGCACAACCGGACAATTCATCGTGGATAGCGGCACGGCTGCCAACAACTCGACCTTGACCAACAATGGCTACGTGGAAGTAAAAAATGGCGGAATGCTGAACAACCCCTCCGGCTCAACCATCACCAACAACGACCAGGTGGTTCTTCTCGTCAATGGCACTTTGACGAATGGCGGCAGTTTTTCCAGTTCCGATTATGTGAGTTTAGACCCGGGAAGCACTTTTACCAATTCCGGTACGGCTACAAACACCAACAGTTTTGAAGTCAATGGAAATTTTACCAACCAGGGCGGCGCAACGATGAGCAACTCTGGAAACCTGCACATCGGCTCGCCGGGAAGCATCACCAACAACGGAATTTTCACCAACCTGACCGGCGGCATCCTCAATAATACCGGCGCTTTTACCAATAATTTCAACCTAATCAACGACGACGCCACCCTGCTCATCGGTTCTGGCAAAACCCTGAACAACAATGACAGCCTCTACAATGACGGCGTGGTAACTATCCATGGCATCTTGAAGAACAACCTCCTGTCTGCGCTCGTCAATGATAGTACCGTGACCGTTTCGGGCAGCGGCTCGCTGGTAGTGGACTCGGCGATTTTGAACAATAATTTGCTCATCACGAACAGCGGCAGCTTCGAAGCAAAAAATCACGCTTTCGTGAATAATCCTGCCGGGTCAACCATCACCGGCAGCGGGTCGGTGCAAATCGCCAGTTCGAGCATTTTGAACAACGAAGGCATGGTTTCCACGTCGGGATATTTTGTGGTGATGACTGATGGCGTGATTAACAATTATGACACTTTGTCCAATGCTGGCGATTTCGACGTGAATGCGACGGTGAACAACTTCGAGGGCGGCGTGGTGAGCAATTCCGCCAATTTTCACAACACCAGCGCAGGCACATTCCTCAACAATGGCACAGTCAAAAACCTGGCTGGGACATTTACGCAAAGTGGCATTTTCAACAACAATGAGCTGGTCGACAACGACGCCACGCTCCTCATCAGCGCAGGCAAAACCATGAACAACAATGACAGCCTTTACAACAATGGTTTGGTCACCGTCCAGGGCACTTTGAAAAACAACTTTGGCGCTGCACTCACCAATGATAGCACCGTGACTGTCTCCGGCAGTGGCTTGCTCATGGTGGACTCGGCAACTGTCAATAATAATTCCCTCATCACGAGCAGCGGCACTATCGAAGCAAAAAACACCGCCTCCGTAAATAATCTCGCCGGGGCAATTATCACCAATAGCGGGCAGGCGCAAGTCGCCAGTTCGAGCATTTTGAACAACGAAGGCATGGTTTCCACGTCAGGATATTTTGTAGTGATGACCAATGGCGTGATGAACAATTATGACACCTTATCAAACACCGGCGACTTCGACCTCAATGCCACGCTGAACAACTTCGCAAGTGGCGTGGTGAACAACTCCGCAAACTTTCACAACACCAGCATAGGCAACCTCCTCAACAATGGCACGGTCAATAACCTGGCTGGCACGTTTACGCAAAACGGCATTTTCAACAACAATGAGTTGTTCGACAACGACGCCACTTTGCTCATTGGCGCAGGCAAAACCATGAACAACAATGACAGCCTCTACAACAATGGCATAGTCACTATTCACGGCACGTTGAATAACAACTTTGGCTCTGCACTCACCAATGATAGTACCGTGACCGTCTCCGGCAGTGGCTTGCTCATGGTGGACTCGGCGACTTTGATTAATAATTCCCTCATCGTCAGCAGTGGCAGCATCGAAGCAGTAGATTCTGCCATCGTGAACAACCTCGCCGGGGCAACAATCACCAACGGCGGGCAAGCGCAAATCGCCAGTTCGAGCATTTTGAACAACGAGGGCATGGTTTCCACGTCCGGGTATTTTGTGGTATTGACCAACGGCGTGATGAACAATTATGACACCCTGTCCAACACCGGCGATTTCGAAATCAATGCCACGCTGAATAACTTCCCAAGCGGCGTGGTGAACAACTCCGACAATTTTCACAACACCAGCGCAGGTACGCTTCTGAACAATGGCATAGTCAACAACCTGGCTGGTACGTTTACGCAAAATGGCATTTTCAACAACAACGAGTTGTTCGACAACGACGCCACCTTGCTCATCAGCGCAGGCAAAACCATGAACAACAATGACAGCCTTTACAACAATGGCATTATCACTCTCCACGGCACGTTGAATAACAACATCGGCTCTGCCCTCACCAATGATAGCACCGTGACTGTCTCTGGCAGCGGCGTGTTGGTGGTGGATTCGGCGATTTTGAACAATAATGCCCTCGTCACGAGCAGCGGTAGCATCGAAGCAAAAAATACCGCCTCCGTGAACAACCTCGCCGGGGCTACCCTGACCAACAGCGGGCAGACACAAATAGCCAGTTCGAGCATTTTGAACAATGAGGGCATGGTTTCTACGTCGGCTTATTTTGTGGTGATGACCAATGGCGTGATGAACAATTATGACACTTTATCCAACACCAACGACTTCGACATCAATGCCACGCTGAACAACTTCGCAGGCGGTGTGGTGAACAACTCCGCCAATTTTCACAACACCAGCGCAGGCACACTCCTCAACAATGGCACGATTAAC